>JANMDS010000020.1:0-8742 GCA_031376405.1 Betaproteobacteria bacterium | reverse complement strand
CGGGTGCAGATGCTCACCAATGGGCTTCGTGTGGAATCGATCATGCTTAATCTTTACCGAGATCGGGATACGAGTAGCACGGGCAGCGCCGGACTTTCAGGCGTGTGGCGAACCCTCGAATTCGCCCACGGGCTTGGACTAATTTCGATGAAACAAGTGATGCCTAAAAACTTCGGTATTGACGATCCGAATTTGGACATGTTAGTTGGTGGGCTGTGTTGCGACGAAGCCCGATTGCAATCCCCGCTCGAATTGCAATCCCCACTTGAATTCGAACGTGTGTTGCCACCCGTGCTGCCTGCGGGCACTCTCATCGAATACCGCAACACCGATGATTTCCCAAAATCTCCTGGTGGGCAATTTTTTTACACCAAAGATGTGAGCGAGCAAGCTGCGTTAGATGCCGGAAACGCGGGGAAATTTAAGCGCACGGGGCGTGCGTTTAGCGTGGGCGGCTATGTGCCGGTGTGCCGGTTTTATGGCAGCCAGGCGCCAGGGCCGAACTCTCACTTTTTTAGCGCCGAGCCGGGCGAATGTGATGCGGTGAAAAAGCTGCAAGCCTCACCGAAGCCCACCGCTACCCAGCAATGGAATAGCGAAGGCACAGCTTTCTACGCGGTGTTGCCAATGATTGACACTAAAACACTCAAACCTACTTGTATCCCGAGCACCATCCCAGTTTTCCGTGCCTACAACAACGCTTTTGCGGCCAGTGGCGCTAAAAATGCGTGGGATTCAAACCACCGTTATTCAACGCAGCAAGCGGATATTGATGAGGTAGTGCGCACGCACGGTTGGAAAGATGAGGGGCTTGTTTACTGCGTGCCGGGGTAAAAAAGCCAGATTTTCAGGAGATAAATTCGAAAAAGTACTGTTTTTACGCCGCAGGTTTTGAATGAAAAGACGCTACTTCTTACCCATCACGCTCACGCCTACAATCGTAAGCGCCGCGCCGAAGAGCTGCAGCGCGGAAATGGTTTCGCCTAAGAACATCACGCCCAATCCAATCGTAAAAATAGGTCCTACGCTGCCGTAGATTGCGGCCCGGCTCGCACCCAAACGCTTCAGTGCTTCAGCAGTCATCCACACCGGAAGCGCGGTGGAGATTACGGCTAAGGCGAGCACAAGCCCCCACACGTTCGGCGCGAGGTGTAGCGCAGAAAAAGGTCGGAGCGCAAAAAATTGGGCGAGTACAAAACCGGTGGCTACGCACATCATGTAGGCGGTAAATCGGGTGGAGCCAATGCGCTTGGTAATCTCTGCGCCGCCAATGAGATAGAGCGCGTAGGCGAACGCACTGGCCAACACGAGGCCGCTGCCGAAGGCGAGCGTTGCGCTATCTTGGGTCAGGCGCAGATCGTGCCAGTACGCGCACAAGATGCCGGTGTAGGAAACAACGAGCGCGAGCAACGTGCGGCGCGTGATGGGTTTGCGAAAAAATAGCCACGAAAGCGCCACCACAATGGAAGGTGTTGAAAACACGATCAAGCGCTCCAGCGCAGCGCTTATATATTGCAAGCCTAAAAAATCCAGAAAACTTGCCATGTAGTAACCAATGAAGCCGAGCCACAGCGTGAGCCACATGTCTTTTTGGGAAAGGGGCTTTGCCTCGCCTTCACCGGCCTGCCTGCGCCCCCACCACGCGAGCGCTAAGAAAAACGGCAGGGAAGCAAGCATGCGCCAGGCTAGAAGTGTGACCGCATCGAGCCCGGGCTGCGCGCGGTACGCGAGCTTGATAAAAATGCCCTTGCTTGCAAAGCAAAACTGGGCCACCACCGCTAGCGCTATGGCCGCGCCGATGCGCTCGGGCATTACGGCAAGCGCATGCGATACGCGCCCGCAGCGTCTGGTCGGGCCACGGCCGAGAGCGCGGCCAGTTGGTCTGGCGGGAAGCCTGGGCGGGGCGTGAAGGCCACATCGTAGCGGGCGATGCCCCCGCGCGGCCATGAGCCGCCGCCGCTTAACGCGAGCGCGCCGCCTTCATTGCTTAAAGTGAAATTCACGTTTGGCCCCACAAGCTGGCCTTGCACGCGCACGGTACCCAGCGCTACCCGTTGCGGAATATTCGGCAATGCAATAGTTGCGTTGTTCCACACCAACGCGCCGTTGCCCTCACCCGAATTTGCGCCCCAGCGGGCGGAGGGAATGCTCACATCCACATTCCCATCGGGCGAGAGCGCGGCCAACAGCGCTGCTGCCGCCAACGCACTGGCCGGAATACTCATACGCACATCGGTCGCCACGCGCTCATCGCCTTCTACGCGAATCTTGCCTTTCGCCGCGCCCGATAATTCCGCAATAAGCTTACCGCCAATGGCCGCGACTGGATCGATGCGCCACTGCACACCGGGCAACACCGAAATTGCGCCATCGGGCAACGTAATGGCCAACTCGCCCTTGCCCTCCCACACGCTGCCATCCGAATTTTTCAGCGCAAATTGACCGCCGGTTTGCTTGCGCAACCAGCTATCGACTAGCGACGACGGTGCGAAGAAAAATCCGGCTAAAACGATGAGGCTTAAAGCGAGTAATGCGATGAGGGTGCGTTTCATTGGGGGCTCAGTTGGGAGATGAAGCGGCGACTAACGAGAAATTGAATCAATTGTAGAACCAGTCTTTCGCCTACTTTTCGATCTCGATTAGCCCCGAACGCAGCGATAATAAAGTAGGAATGAACGTTCGTAATCAGGATGTAGACCTATGTTCTGAAGCATTTCAGACAGTAAGAAGGCCTTTTTTTCGTAGGTCTCAGGCATATGGGTAATACCTAGAATATCTACGCAATGTAGGCGTGCCTCGGTTAGTAAATTGGCCATTTCGCTATGCCTATATTCAATCTTGTGCTCGGGGTTGAGATATCCATCCGGAAGATAGATTTCGGTGATAGCACGGTTGGGTGTATCGAAACAAAATTCGCCATTCGGTGCGAGCACCCTTCGCACCTCACGTAGTGTTTTTTTGCAGTCGTCCACCGAAACATGTTCGATAGTTTCCCCAGAAAAAACGAGATCAAAATACCCATCCTCGAATCGAGATAAATCGGCCATTGAGCCGTAGTGGTAGGTTACCTGACCGAATTCGGTACTCACCACCTGCGCAATATCTGGGATGTCCTTGTAAATTTCATGGCGCTCCTGCGGCGGCGGTTCAATAATGTGTAGAGCCTCAAACTGGTGTGAGTAACCCATTGCAATCAACGCGCCGCGAGGGTCGCCAATCGCGCCGCCACCAAGATCAAGGATCCGCGCGACGCTCGGGAGTTGTCGAACCATCGCCATGCGCGAATGATGAAGGGCAATAAATGGCGCGTCGGCTGTCACGCGTCCATCCGCGCGCACTAACGCGTGCTCCGGACTTCCTAGAACTGCCTGTCGGAACGCGGGGATTGACATGCCTTCGGCAATTTTTCCAGACCAATACTCCAGCCCCCCACCATCAGGTTCGCGAGCTAAAAGAGTTCGATAGACTTCCGAGACGAGCCGTTCAATATCCATGTATAGAGTGACAATTAGTAGAGATTGGAATGTACCCGAAAAGACGGGCCATCGAGATTGTCCGTTCGCTACAAAAAGTAGTCAATCAATTGACGGATACCAACAGTTACGGCACCACTTTTTGGCGAGGGAAAACGAACTACTTCGCATCAAAAAATATTGCGCTCAAATGAACCGAAAGAGTTCGCATGTCACCATTTTTTAACACCTCATTTGGGCACCAGAGGGCGGATGAAATCGTAAACGTCTCCGCACGCGCGGTGCCATCCCATGCAATGCGAATCGCGTGCTTACCACACGCTAGCTGATGGTTTTCGATTACGCTGCCGATTTGCAAGGCTGCGTCTAAGTTCGCTGGGCTGTAGTTTCCCAAAACAACATTGATTCCTGTGGTGCCCCCTGGAATAACAAGTTCCAAACTAGAGCGCCCCTTTGAGACAATATATGACTCTTCGACCCACCATTGCGATGGCGAGGCTAGGGTCGTTAGGTTGAGCGCGGAGAGCGGTTGAATTAGTGTACCGACGAAGATTGCATTGTCGATGCCGTTCGCCGCCACGGTAGACATTGAAAACCCGTTCCTGGCCAACATATCTTTGAGAAATTCGGCAGACCAACCGCTCTCGAACCAGCCGTGCTTGCGGATGCAGTAAACAGAAACGGGATCCATACGGATTCCCCAGTTTTTCCACCACAGCGATTGCACAGGTTCGCTTGCGAGAATGAGTTTTCCATCAGGAGCAAGCATTGCCACAATCGCAGCGATCGTTTCCCAAGGTTTAACCGCGTGGTGGAGGCATTCGTAAAACAGCGCAAAGGAATATTTAGTGTTTATCGGTGGAACATAGTCATCAAAGCTACTTCGCACTGCACGTATGGGGAGCGCTAAGCGCTGCGCGCGCCGATTCACGAGATCGACAAATTTTTGATTGATATCAACCGCGTCGACATCAAACCCACAGTACGCGAGGGTTTCCGTAGACAGACCCCAGCCACATCCCATATCCAACACTTTACTGCCGCGTGGCGCTTTCGCAACGTGGCATACCGTAGCCAAGGTTGCAAGTTGGCCTGCTAGCGTGGCTGGGTCCGGATGGTTATATGGATTGGCTGCTGCCACGTGAATGTCAACATTGAGCTCCGAGTGTTCATTAATCGATTGATCGAGCGCCCGTCCGCTAATCTCCTCGTATAGCGCTAGTTGTTGCGAAAAATAGAGGTCCCCATACGGATCCAGAGACTGATCCACCTGAGCGGTTGGGTGATATTGAAACGTTGCCCAGTATTCTTGGCACGCTTTAGCCCCAGGACCGCCCATCGCGTCCGATGTGGCCACAAATTCGTCGAGCTTGTCAGCCGTTGTATTCGCCGCAATTCTGGACGGTTGACTCGAGGCGTTCGCCTTCTGATCGATTCCACTTACCGTTCGCTTAACCTTCTTCGCTACGTTACGAAAAAAGTTCATTCCGAGGTGCACGCTCATCTCGCCCGATCTCAATAAATTTTCGCAAACATCGACGTTCACGTATCAAATCAGCAGTTTACATTTGAACTTTACTTACTTCGTACGTACCGCTCGAGCGCTTTGTTAGTCTTACTTCAAAAGCACCCGCACATCAGCCGCTAATTTCTCCACATCCATCCCATGCGCCGCCATCAGCCTCACATTCCCATTTTTATCGAACACAAACGACATTGTTGAATGATCGACGGTGTAGGTTTCAGGCGAAGCGCCTTTCGCTTTTTGGAAGACGACTTTGAATTCTGCGGCTACGGTTTTTGTTTCTTCGAGCGTGCCGCGCAGCCCTAAAAAGCTGGAGTGGAACGCAGGTACGTATTTCGAGAGCAGCTCTTGCGTGTCGCGTTCGGGGTCTACGGTTACAAAGAGGGCTTGCACGTTTTTGGCGTCATCGCCCAGCGCTTTCATGATTGCGGCCCATTGCGCGAGCGTGGCGGGGCAATAATCTGGGCAGGAGGTGAAACCGAAAGAGATGAGTACGACCTTGCCTTTGAACTCTGCGAGCGTGCGCGGTTTGCCATTGTGATCAGTGAGCGAAAGCGCTTTTGCGAACGGCGCGCCGGTAATGTCAGTAGCGTTAAATTTAGGCTTACTTTCTGAGCAGCCAAATAGAAAGATTGCAAGCAAAAAAACAAAATACCTGCGGCGTAAATTCGGCATGTTTTACGATTTATCTCTCAAAATTTTATGTAGTGATCGATGAGCAGCGCAGCAAATAGCAACATCAAGTAGAGAATTGAGAACTTAAATGTTTTGCGTGCGAGCGCATCGGAGTAGTTGCGGTAGAGCGCCACCACGTACGCGAGAAAAGCCGCGCCCAGTGCGAGCGCGAGGCACCGTAGAGCAAGCCGCTCGCTCCGATGGCCACCGGCAGCATGGTGGCAGCCACCGTGAGCACGGTGTAGAGCACCATTTGCAGCCGGGTGAATTTTGAGCCGTGGGTGACAGGCAACATCGGTAAGCCCGATTTTTTATAGTCTTCTACGCGATACAGAGCGAGCGCCCAAAAGTGTGGCGGCGTCCAGAGAAAAATAATGAGTACCAGCACCCACGCCATCGGCGAAATATCGTTCGCAATTGCGGCCCAACCGAGCACAGGCGGCATGGCACCGCTCGCGCCACCGATGACAATATTTTGCGGCGTGTTTGGTTTAAGCAGCAGCGTGTAGATAAAGGCGTAGCCAAAAAATGTAAGCAAGGTGAGCAACATGGTGAGCACATTCACCCACGCACACAAAATGCCCGAGCCGATGGCGCCCAACACGGCTGCGAAAACGATGGATTCAAAAGGCGAAACACTACCCGAAGCGGAGGCGCGCCACGAGGTACGCTTCATTTTCGCGTCTGTTGCCGCTTCGAGCAGGCAGTTCACCGTAAACGCACTGGCCGCGAGCAACCAAATGCCAAGCGCGGCGAGGAGCACGATTTTCAGCGAAGGTACATTGGGCGCGGGCACGGCCAAGTACATGCCGATAATCGAAGTGAACACGGCAAGCGCAGTCACCCGCGGCTTGGTCAGCGCGAGAAATTGTTTGAAACGGGAAGGTTGGGCAGCAGCAATATCCACTCGCACATTTTAGTCGGAGCAGCTTAGAATTGTGCAACTATTAAACCTTATCGAGCGCTACCAACATGATCTCTACGCAGTGGATTTCGATCCCCAACGGCGCTGGCACGCAAACCGATGCCTACCTTGCGCTCCCAAATGGCGGCAAGGGCCCTGGGCTTTTGCTTTTTCAGGAAATTTTTGGTGTCAACAGCCACATTCGCGCCGTGGCCGAGCAATATGCCCAGGCGGGCTACGTGGTGCTCGTACCCGATATGTTTTGGGCGCAGGTGCCGCGCGTGGAGCTCACCTACGCGGGCGACGATTTAGCTAAAGCCTATTTATTGATGGATGGCTGCAATCAAGATGCGCTCGCCGCCGACATTAAAGCCTACGCCGCAGCGCTGCGGGCGCGCGAGGACATCGTAAGCGCACGCATCGGCGCCGTGGGGTATTGCATGGGCGGGCGCATGGCGTACTTCGCTGCGGCCCACGCCGATACCGCGGCTGCAGTGTGTTACTACGGCGGGCGCATTCAAAATTATTTAGAGCTCGCGCCGAATATCAACGGCGCGCTGCAATTTCACTACGGCGCGAAGGACAGCATGATCCCTTTGAGCGCGGTGGATGCCGTTCGCGCTGCCCATCCGAACGCGGATGTAAACGTGTTCGATGCCGATCACGGATTTAACTGCTGGGAGCGAGCGAGTTTTAACCCTGCGGCGGCGCGCGTGGCATTTGCGATGTCGGCGGAGTTTTTGGCTCAGCACTTGTAGGTTGATTTGAACAATACCTGCGGCGTAAAAAGCGCTCGATTTAGGAATTATCTCCTCAAAAAAGCCAGGTATTTTCACCCCTCATGTCGGTAGTCAGCAAACAAAAAAGCCCGCATTACGCGGGCTTTTTGTTGCAATTCCGTCGGCGCAATTACTTCTTCGCGGCAGGCTTTGCAGCGGGAGCCGCTTTGCCATCGGCCGGCGCTTTTTGAGCCGTCGCTGGTACTTCAGCAGCAGCGGGCTTGGCGGTGGTGGCTTCTTCTTCGTCTTTCACTTTCGGCGCAATCGCGGCGACGATGCTTGGGTTAACTTTTCCGCGCAATACGAGCTTCACGCCCGCTGGCAGCGTGATGTCGTTGATGTGCACCGAGGTATTAGGCTCAAGGTTGGTTAGATCAACCGCGATGAAGTGTGGCAAATCTTTCGGCAAACACGATACTTCAATTTCAGTCATCACGTGCGATACCAAGCACTTGCCCAATTTAACGGCGGGCGAATTTTCTTGGCCAGAGAAGTGGAACGGCACTTTCATGTGAATCGGCGCATTGGCGTCTACACGTTGAAAATCGATGTGCAGCACTTGCGCTTTGAACGGGTGGTATTGCACATCGCGCAAAAGCACTTGGCTGTCTGCGCCATCGAAGGTCATGGTCAAAATTGAAGAATGAAAATCTTCTTTTTTGAGTGCGTGCCAAAGAGCGTTGTGGTCGAGCTCAACGTTGGAAGCGGCGTTAGCGCCACCGTAGACGATGCCGGGCACGCGGCCGGTACGACGCAGACGGCGGCTCGCACCCGTTCCTTGCGTTTGCCGCGCGAAGGCGGTGAAAGTTGTAGACATGGAAATTCTCCAAAAAGTTCGTAAAGTGAAGTTTGCAAACGACAGCGACCAGTCGTTTTCAAATCTGCGTCGCTCAGTTTTTACCTGCGCGCCACAGGAAATTTTTTATAGATTACTGATCTGAAAACAAACTCGAAACAGAGTCTTCGTTACTCACGCGCTGCAGCGCTTCTGAAAGCAACTGCGCACACGAAACCACGCGTATTTTTTGGCACAACTGGCCCTCGCTATTGAGCGGAATAGTGTCCGTCACCACCAATTCATCGAGCGCCGAGCCGGCCACGCGCTTCACCGCTCCGCCGGACAAAATGGCATGCGTGCAATACGCGACCACGCGCTTCGCGCCACGGTCTTTTAAAGCTTCTGCCGCTTTGCAAAGCGTATTGGCGGTGTCTACCATGTCGTCCATAATCACGCACGAACGCCCATCCACTTCGCCGATGATGTTCATCACCTCGGCCACGTTCACCTTCGGGCGGCGCTTATCAATAATCGCAAGCTCGGTATCGAGCTGCTTGGCAATCGCCCGCGCCCGCACCACTCCGCCCACGTCGGGCGACACCACTACC
>JANMDS010000594.1:0-7673 GCA_031376405.1 Betaproteobacteria bacterium | reverse complement strand
CGAGCGTTGCTGCCGCTGTTGCTGCGTGCGAGTCTAAATTTGGTCCGATCGATGTGCTGGTCAACAACGCGGGCTGGGATATTTTCAAACCCTTCACTAAAACCGTGCCCGCCGAGTGGGATAAGCTCATTTCGATCAACTTAATCGGAGCGCTGCACATGCACCACGCTGTGCTCCCCGGCATGGTGGAGCGCAAGCGCGGGCGTATTGTGAATATTGCCTCCGATGCGGCGCGTGGTGGCTCCTCGGGCGAAGCGGTGTACGCCGCGTGTAAGGGCGGCTTAGTGGCGCTTTCAAAAACCCTGGCCCGTGAACATGCCCGCCACGGCATTACGGTGAACGTAGTGTGCCCAGGCCCCACCGACACAGCATTATTAGCAGGCTTCGCGGAGGGCGCGCGCGATCCGGCCAAACTGATGGACGCGTTTAAGAATGCGATTCCACTGGGGCGCTTGGGCCAGCCCGATGATGTGGCCGGCGCGATTGTTTTTTTCAGCAGCGATGATGCAGCCTTCATTACCGGTCAAGTCGTGAGCGTGTCTGGCGGCTTAACGATGCATGGCTAGGCCGCAACGTAACCCCAATCTAATAAGGAACACAACATGAAGTTTGAAGACATTCTCTACGAAATTCGCAATGGTGTCGCGTGGATAACGATCAACCGCCCGGACAAAATGAATGCGTTTCGGGGCACAACCTGCGAGGAGCTTATCAAAGCGATGAACAAAGCAGGCTACAACAGAAACGTAGGCGCGATTGTGTTGGCAGGTGCGGGCGAAAAGGCGTTTTGCACCGGCGGCGATCAATCCGCGCACGATGGCAATTACGACGGGCGCGGCACGATTGGCCTGCCAATGGAAGAGCTGCACGATGCGATTCGCAATGTGCCCAAGCCCGTCATCGCACGCGTGCAAGGCTATGCGATTGGTGGAGGCAACGTGCTCTGCACGATTTGTGATTTAACGATTTGTTCTGAAAAAGCCATATTCGGCCAAGTAGGCCCGAAAATGGGCTCCGTAGACCCCGGCTACGGCACAGCGTTTTTAGCCCGCGTAGTCGGCGAGAAAAAAGCCCGCGAAATTTGGTATCTGAACCGGCGCTATTCCGGCGCGGAAGCCGTTGCCATGGGTTTGGCCAACATTTGCGTGCCCCCCGAGGAGCTGGATGCCACCGTGCAGAGCTGGGCGGAGGAAATTTGCGAACGCAGCCCCACGGCGATTGCCATTGCCAAGCGCAGCTTTAATGCGGACACCGCGCATCAAGCGGGTATAGCGGGTATGGGCATGTACGCACTGAAGCTCTACTACGAAACCGAAGAATCGCGTGAGGGCGTAGCGGCGCTGAAAGAAAAACGTAAGCCAAACTTTCGCAAATACGCCAAGTAATTATTTGAATCCCGAACTCGCTATGTAAATCGATAGCGACATTGCTCAGGGCGCGGTTCAACTTTCTCTGTGCCGGGCTACGGGTTGGTCGGGGTCTTGTTTGGCGCTGAACCGCCACGTTTGTGCGCGCTTCAACACGGCTCAAGCTTTACACTTTGAAGCGTTCAGTCTAAGGCCACTTTTATGTTCGACATCCACAACGGCATTGCCGTAATTACCCTTAACAATCCTCCCGTCAATAGCCTGAACCACGCGCTGCGCAGCCAGATCGTGCAGGCCTTGGATGCGGCCGAAGCCAATCCGGATATTCGCGGTATCGTGTTGATCGGCAACGACCGCGCGTTTTCGGCGGGCGCGGACGTCACTGAATTTGGCAAAGCCATCCAGCTTAGCGAGCCGATGCTCAGCACCGTGCTCTCACGCGCAGAACATTGCCGCAAACCCGTGGTCGCTGCGCTGAGCGGCGTAGTGCTCGGCGGCGGCCTTGAGTTGGCAATGGCTTGCCATGGACGCGTTGCGATCGCAAGCGCGCGATTGGGGCTGCCGGAAATTAATCTGGGATTGATACCCGGCGCTGGCGGCACGCAACGCTTACCGAGGCTCGCAGGAATTGAAGTCGCGTTGGCGATGATTCAAAGCGGCCAGCCACAATCCGCTGCCCAACTCGCCAATACCGGTTTGCTGGATGCAGTCGTGCGCGACGGGCTGCTCGAAGCGGCTTGCGAACGTGCACGCGCGCTGGCTGCACTAAGCTCTCCGCTGCCCCGCGCACGCGACGCGTTGCTTGACAACACGCACACACAATCTGTGCTCCATGCCCAGCGGGCAAAGCTCTCCGCCCGCCAAAATCTTCAGCCTGCCTACAGCGCGCTGCTCGATGCGCTGGCCGCAACCGCGCTGCCGTTTGATGAAGGCGTGCGCCGTGAACGGGAGATTTTCATGGGCCTGCTCACGACGCCTGCAGCGCTCGCCCAGCGCTATCAATTTAAAGTCGAACGCGAAGCAACGAAGCTGCCCGCCGCTTTGCAAGGTACGGTGCGCCCGGTCAATACGATCGCTGTCATCGGCGCGGGCACGATGGGCGCGGGCATTGCCATTTGCGGGCTCGATGCGGGTTTGAATGTGGTGCTCCTCGAACAAGATGCTGCGGCACTTGAACGCGGCGTGCAACGCGTGACTGAACATTACCAAGGCCGCGTGCGCGCTGAGAAAGTGCAGGCGAGCGTAGCCGAAGCCGCCCAGGCCCGCCTCGCGCCAACGACTGATTGGACGCACCTCGCGCGCGCTGATCTAGTAATTGAAGCCGTGTTTGAAGACATGGCCGTGAAGCAAGAAGTATTCAAAAAAATAGATCAATACGCCCGACCCGGCGCGGTGCTCGCTACCAATACGTCGTACTTGGATGTGGATGCGATTGCCAACGCCACGCAGCGCCCGCAGGATGTATTGGGCTTACACTTTTTCAGCCCAGCAAATGTGATGAAGCTGCTTGAGGTCGTGCGCGGAGCAAAAACCAATGCCGATGTACTCACCACTGGCATGGCGCTTGGGCAGAAACTAAAAAAGTTGCCTGTCGTCACGGGCAATGCTTTTGGCTTCATTGGCAACCGCATTTACAACGCGTACCGCAATCAGTGTGAATTCATGCTAGAAGATGGCGCATGGCCGGAAGATGTGGACAACGCGCTCACTAGCATGGGGTTCGCGATGGGGCCGTTCGCGGTGGCCGACCTTTCGGGGCTCGATATCGCGTGGCGCATGCGGCGCGCCCAAGCCGCCACGCGCGACCCACGCGCCCGCTACGTGCCCATACTCGATCAACTTTGCGAACGCGAACGCCTCGGCCGCAAAACCGGCGCGGGCTATTACGCCTACTCCCATGGCAAACAAGCCCGCACCACCGATGCCACTGTGCGCGAAATCATCGAGCACGCAAGCCGCGCCCGTGGCATTACCCGCAGCCCAATCAGCGCGGCGCACATCCAACGCCGCGCCTTGCTGGCGATGGTGAACGAAGCAGCGCATCTTTTCGCCGAGGGCGTAGCGAGCCGAGCGAGCGACATTGATGTGGTGTTCGTGCAAGGCTACGGCTTCCCGCGCTGGGAAGGTGGCCCCGTTTTTTGGGCACGCCAACAACATCGGGCGCAGCTGGAGCAGGATTTACAAAACATGGCTGCTAAATCCGGCTACGGATTTAGCGTGGCCGAGCTCGCGCCACTACTTGCGGGCTAGTCAAAACACTACAAAAACCTGCGGCTTAAAAACGCAATTTTCGGGGAGATATCCCCAAAAAAATGCCTTTTTAACGCCGCAGGTTTAATGTACTGAGCGATTACTACTCGTAACTTAACGCCTTCGCTTTACCCCGAAACACCCGATACGAAAACGCGGTGTACCCAATGATGACGGGCACGACAATCGCTGCGCCCACAAAAATAATTCGCAAGGCTTCTGGCGCGCTGGCGGCTTGCCACACGGTCATTTCATTCACAACGAGATAGGGAAATAAGCTGTAGGCGAGCCCGTAAAACGCCAAACAAAAAATGCCTACGCCGCCTGCGAAAGGCACCCATTCGCCGTAGTGATTCCCCTGCGAAATGCGCGTGGGCAAGCGGCCCAGGCTGCGGTGGGTGATGAAAAACAGCAGCGCGGTAGCCAAGGGCACGGGCGCGAGCAGTACGATGTAGGGCAGCGTAAACCATTTCACAAAAATAGCGTGGCTGATGAGCGGCGTGGCGATTGACACCGCGGCTACACCCAGCGCGGTGAACGCCAACGCGCGGCGAGCGGAGCGCACGGCGCGCAACTGCAAATTGCCCTCGCCCTTTAAGATGAGCCAACACGCCCCCAGGAGCGCGTAGCCCGCGACCAAACAGAGCGCGATGAGCCCAGCAAACGCGTAGGCTTGCCAAGCGGGGTCGAAGCCTACGATGTAGCGCCCGAGCATCCACCCTTGCGCGAGAGCGGCCGTGAGCGAGCCCGCCCAGAAGGCCAAATTCCACAGCGGCTTGAAGCCTGCGCGGGCTTTAGTGCGGAAATCAAACGCGACGCCGCGCAAAATGAGGCCGAGCAACATGAAGGCCACGGGCATGTAAAGCGCGCCCAAGATCACGCCGTGCGCCGCAGGAAAGCAGGTGAGCAAAATGCCTACCCCTAATACGAGCCACGTTTCGTTCGCATCCCAAAACGGGCCGATGGAAGCGATCATCGCATCTTGATCGGGCGCGCTCGCCGAGCGCAGCAAAATGCCTACGCCTAAATCATAGCCATCGAGCACCACATAGGCGAGCATGGCCAAACCCATCACGCCCATGAAAATAACGGGCAGCCAATCGTTGAAAGACTCGAGTGGATGCATGGCGCTAGGTCCTTTGCGCGACGTTGAAAAACACAGGATTGAACGGCGCCTGCGGCGCGGGGGTGCTTGCTTTGCGAGCCATGTGGAACACCACTGAAATGTAGGCAACGAGCAACACCGCGTAGAGCATGAGATACATCGCTAAGGTGCTGGCGAGCATCGGCGTGGGGATGGTCGCCGCGGCAGCTTTTGTGGTGAGCACGCCGGTGACTAAATACGGCTGCCGACCAATTTCGGTCACGTACCAACCTGCGAGTGTGGCCACCCAACCGGAGAAAGTCATGGCCACCAATACGCGTGCGAGCAACACGGGTAGCGTGCGCCGCTTCAAAAATTTCCACGCTGAAAACCAACCCACCGCAAGCATTAAAAGCCCAACGCCTACCATCACGCGGAACGCCCAAAACACGGGCGCTACCGGCGGGTGTTTGCCCACGAAATCGTTTAACCCTTTTACTTCGCCATCCAGCTCGTGCGTGAGATACAGGCTTGCTAATTTTGGAATGGCACTTTCAAATTTGTTTGATCGCGTTTTCTCATCCGGCAGAGCGAATAGCACCGCGCCCACGCCCTTTTGCGTCTCCCAAATGCCTTCCATCGCGGCCAGTTTTGCGGGCTGATGTTTCATCGTGTTCAACCCATGTAAATCGCCCAAACCAATTTGCAACGGCACGACCACCGCGGCCATCACGATGCCCGTTTTTAGTGTGACCAACACCGCCGCAGACCGATCGCCGCGCAACCACCGATAGGGGCTCAAGCCCGCCAACACAAACGAGGCAGTGACGAAGCACGCGGTGAACATGTGGGCGAATTTGTAGGGGAACGAAGGATTGAAAATGATCGCCCACCAATCCGTAGCGAAGGCCACCATTTCACCGCTGGCGTTCGCCCGCATCTCAAAGCCCGCGGGGGTTTGCATCCATGAGTTGAGCGCCAAAATCCAGAAGGCGGACATGCTCGTGCCGAACGCCACCAAAAACGTAGCCAGCGTATGCACGCGATTCGATACCCGCTTCATCCCAAACAGCATGATGCCCAAAAATGTAGCTTCTAAGAAAAAAGCGGTGAGCACTTCGTAGGCCAGAAGCGGCCCCGCGATGTTGCCTACCTTTTTCATGAAGCCCGGCCAATTGGTGCCAAATTGAAAGCTCATGGTGATGCCGCTTACCACGCCCAACGCGAACGTGAGCGCGAAAATCTTCACCCAAAACCCATAGGCTTGCATCCACTTTTCATCGCGCGTGGTATTAAATTTGAGCTTGAAAAAGAGCAACACCCACGCTAACGCGATGGTGATCGTGGGAAACAAAATGTGAAAACTAATATTTGCTGCGAACTGAATGCGGTGAAGAAGAAGTGGATCAGCCATTGCGTTCATTTGAGCCTCCAAGCCCTAATTTCCCAGTAAATTCGAGAACTTTTTGCGCCGCTGCGCCCAGCTTCATGAGCTTGCGCAGCGTTTGTTCATCCAACTTTTGTACGTCGGAGAACCAATCGGTAACGGTTTCAATCAATTCGTGCATCGCGCGCATCCGAGCCTGCGCGAAGGCATCTTGCGGATTATCGGGCGACACCAAAATCGCATCCCGCAACATCGAGAGCGTCGGGTCAATCTCGCGCTTGCGACGCTCATCAGCGAGTGTGCGAAAAATCGCCCAGACATCTTCCGGCGCGGAGAAATACTCTCGCCTGTCGCCAGGAAGATGCTGTAGTCGCACGAGCTTCCATGAATCAAGCTCCTTCAAGCCCATACTCACATTCGAACGTGAAAAGGCCAGCGCGTCTGCAATTTCTTCCGCGTTCAGCGGCTTTTCGCTCACAAATAAAAGCGCGTAAATCTGCCCCACCGTGCGGTTAATGCCCCAGCGCGAGCCCATTTCACCGAAGTGCAGGACAAAGCTTTGTCTGAGAGGCGTGAGGTTCATGTATCTATCTGTATTTCAGTAATTACTGAAATTATAGAATCAACAGGACATCAGAGTCAATAGTATTTTTGTAGGGGCGATCAAATAGTTTTTTATAGAAACGATGTCAATCTCTCGCGTTTGCCCTTGCTCGACTACAAGAACCTGCGGGAGACCTCTGCACAACTTGAGTTTCGTCGCCCCGGCGAAGGCCGGGGTCCAATTTTGTTCGTAAGCGCAAAATCTAAGCGCTTGTTTTTACGGAACAAAACTGGATCTCGGCCTTCGCAGGGATGACGGGTATGGAGTCCCTTAAGTGAGTTATTCAGTTGTGTAGAGGTCTCTACGGCGTAAAAACAGCACTTTTTAGAGGAAATCTCCCCAAAAAAGCTGTTTTTACGCCGCAGGTTTGTAGACCCTGGAAGCGTTACTTGCCGCTTTTTCGCGCTTCAATTTCCCAGATTTTCTCCAGCCCATCGCGCATAAAAAGCGCGTATCCAAGTTTTGGGTAGGCAGCTTCGATGGTGCGTTGCAGGAGCAGCTTGCGGAACTGACCAAGCGCACCGTTGGGTTGCGCATCGCGCACGGTTTTTTGCACGAAACGCAAATACGAGGCCTGATTTTCGATGAGCTCTACTCCGCCCGGTTTGCCTCGGCCCGGGAACACGCGTGTGGGTTTCATTCTCCGGATTTCTTCCAACCGCTCAAGCCAGGCATCAATGGTGCCGAGCTCTAGCCAGGCGTGGTTGTCCGGATTGATGAGATCGCCTACGAACACGGCATCGCCCGCTTGCACCACTACATGCGCCGCGCTGCAGCCCGCGCCGAGTACGTGCAAAGTGACGGGCACACCGGCAAAGGATTGCGAGAGCGTGGCGCTGCCAAAGCTTGCGGGTTTGGCGGCGTTTGCGGGGTAATCCGGTTTGTATTCATCGGCGAACCAACCCGTGCGGATGACATGTACACCTGGGATTGCGGCAATAACGGCATCGGATGTGAGCACCTAAATGCCGCGTTTTTGAA
>JANMDS010000585.1:0-1968 GCA_031376405.1 Betaproteobacteria bacterium | reverse complement strand
GTCGAGTTAAAGCTTGCGGGTTGGTTTGCACTGCTCGCGCCGGCAGGAACACCTCCTGCGGTGACTACGCGTATCAGTAATGCCATACGTGACGTAGCCAAAGACCCAATCATGGCCCAGAAACTAGTCGAAATCGGCTTTACTGTGGTTGGTTCTACCCAAAGCGAGATGGCGAAGCTGCTGAACGATGACATCCCAAAGTGGAAGCGAGTCGTAGAGGAGTCTGGGTTCAGCGGTTCGAACTAATAGTCATGACAGTGCATCCAAATGAACCTTTAGACACGCCCCAGTCACGCACCCTAATTCCACACGGCTACGTTCCCCTAGCCAATGCGGATGCCGGACCGTTTTCTCTTCATTGCGGCCCTCTGTATATCTTTGAGGTTGATTTACAACCTGTGCGATTGGGGTTCATGGTTGAAGGTCATCACCTTAACCCCATGGGTAGTTGCCACGGTGGGATGCTGGTGACTTTTTGCGATATGCTTATGCCCATCGTCGCGCAACGCACGCATCCGGATCTTCGCGGCTCTCAGTTGCCGTCGATGAATCTGCAAGTCGATTTTCTCTCGGCGGTCAGGGAGGGTGACTGGGTTGAAGGGGAGGTAGAAGTTCTTCGCGCGACGCGTTCAATTGTTGTGGCGCAATGCCTTGTTCGAACGGCAGCCGGTCTGATAGCTCGTGCGAGCGGGACGTTTAAAGTGGTGGAGCGTGGCCCGCTTTACCGAACGGGCAAACTTGGGTAATGATGCGATTAGCCAAGTTTCCGTTACGCTGAGCGGATTTGCAAAATTGACTGACTATTGAATTCCGTTTTTCGCGTGATGACGTATTTGGGCGCGAAACAGTCTACTGTCATCAATCTTTGCTTAAAACAGCGCGCGTTCTGCAACGCTCAATTGTGTATGGCGGTTCTGTGCAATTGTTTTCCCCATTCAATCTATTGCACTTGGGAGCTGATGCCAGCGTGTTGTTTTAAGCAGGATTTATTTAAGTGTCTAAACAAACCCCAACTGCCGCCACGCTTCGTAGACAGTCACGGCCACCGAGTTCGATAGATTCAAACTACGGTTGTTCGCTCGCATGGGCAATCTGAGCTTCGCGTCGTCGGCAAATTCGGCGCGTACCGCCTCGGGCAAGCCGGACGTTTCATTGCCGAACACCAAAACGTCTTCATCTCGAAACTGCATTTCGTAGGGCGAGCGTGTGCCTTTGGTGGTGAGCGCAAATAACCGGCGCTCGCCGAGCGCGGCTTTGGCCGCGAGCCAGTTGGGGTGCACCTTCATCGGCGCGAACTCGTGGTAATCCAGCCCCGCGCGGCGCAACTTGGCATCGTCGAGCGGAAAGCCTAGTGGCTCCACTACATGTAGCTGCGCGCCGGTGTTGGCGCAGAGGCGAATGATGTTGCCGGTGTTCGGTGGGATTTCAGGATGAACAAGGACGACGTGGAGCATCGCTGATTACGCGGCGAGGAAGGGGTTGATGATGGTGATGCCTTCGATGGTTTGGTTGTGCTGCATGTCTTCGCTGTAGAGGGTTTTAATTCCGAGTGATTTGGTGCTGGCGATAATGTGCGAATCCCAAAACGAAAATCCGTAGCGGGATTGGATGAGTAGGGCATCGCGCAGGGTGTCGGGCGTGCTGGAGGCGACGGGGCGTTGCAGCAATGATTCGATCACGACGCGCGCCTCGGCGGTGGTGAGGTGGGGGCGATCCGAGCCGCGCGGTGTGCGGGTGATGTTTACAAAAAACTCTTGAAGAACTTGAATTGAAAGGGCAAACGCCTTCTCCAACATCAGCGCTCTGGATAGTGCGCGCTTTCCGGCTTCGGCTTGCCCCGTGCTGTACGCGTAAATCACCAAATTGGTATCAATTAAACAATCAGCGGGAGCGCTCATTGGCTTCTTCGCGGGTGAGTCGATCCGCAGCGCTCCAAGCGGGGCGAGTTGGTATGGCATCGATTTTCGC
>JANMDS010000571.1:0-11625 GCA_031376405.1 Betaproteobacteria bacterium | reverse complement strand
AGTTCCGGCGAGCTTAATTAATCCATCCGATCCCAGCGGAACTCCCCAGCGAGAATTGAATGAAATTTCAGTTTTCTCACGATCCAAAATTTTGAAGACTTGCTCTTCATAGGTTTTTGCGTTCGCTTGAATCTGCGCTCTAGTCAAAGGAGGCCGCGTGACATTGCGGCCTGTGGGGTCACCTATCATTCCAGTGAAATCCCCGATCAGGAATACGATGTGATGCCCCAGATCCTGCATTTGGCGCATTTTTGTAAGAACAACTGAGTGCCCAAGGTGTAAATCGGGCGCGGTCGGATCGGCGCCGAATTTGACTTGCAGCGGTTTTCCGCGATTTAGTTTTGTCAATAATTCGGTTTCAACTAATACTTCATCCGCGCCGCGTTTGAAAATTTCGAGGTGATCTAGGGCTGAATACATTGGGAGAATGGGACTGAAACCATATCAGTTTACCGTCAATCATTGCTAACGATTGGGGGTGAGGCGACGAACTGCTTGCACAACACGACGAATCTGCGTAACTACAACTTGCGCTACCTTGGAGCGAAAAAGTGTTATGTGATAGATCGGTCTTTGTTGCTTTGTCCAGCGGGTATGCCAATCCATCGTTTGCCCATAAAACTCTACACGTTTTACGTTCCGTTCGTGAATCCAATATCTAAATAATTCTTGGTGCATTAAGGATGCCGGAGACAACGAGGACAAACTTTCGTGGTCACCAAGCGATTCATCGTATGCGGTTTTAAGCATGTAAGCCGTCTCTCCTCGAACAATGCACAAATCACTTGCCACCAACCTATCTTCTCCAGCAAGCGATATCCAGTACTGAACAATCTGGGCGCTACCTTCCTTTGCATAGGTTCTAAAGAGCACCTTGTAAAAATCTAGCTGCCCCGATGCCTCGCTCACGGCAGTTCCCTGTTGCAATTTCCAACCGCTCACCTCAAGTTTGGAGTAGAGTTGCATGGCGAGATCGATGTCGGCGGCGCTTTCAATTACACGCAACTGGCAACTTGCGCCCAGCGACTCTAGTTTGTTTCGCTGCTTTTTACAGTTGGCTTTAAAGTTCTTACTTAACGTTGAAAAGAAATCCTCATAATCACTTGGAAAGTCGAGATAGGAGGCTTCGATGTAATGGCTTTCTACGATGGTTACGGTGCGATCTAACCGCTCAAAGTGTTTTGAATCAACCTGATAGATTTCGAGTTGAAGTGCCCCTTTATTTGATTTGCGCAGATAATTCTGAAGCGATTCGCGCAACTGCACTGAGCTTTCTGCTAAGAAAAGTCCGATTGGAACCTGACTCGGCTGAAAAAGCTCGAAAGTAAAGAAATTTTTTCTCCGGCCTATCGCCATTACTTTCGGTTCGCCATCCTGGAACGCCGTGAGCAGCCTAAGCCCCTCTACTTGGGCGCCAAAGATCTTTACAACGGCCTCGACGTAGGGTCTTCCCACGATTTCAGGAAGGCCATATTGGGCGGCCAATTTTTCCCAATTCTTTGCGCCATCCGCCCAAGCGGAAGCGAGCGGTTCGTCTTTCCAAACGAGATCAAGCGGTGCCTTTTGAATCGATGTAGGTGTCACGCAGGAGTTTCCTCGATGTCCAAGAGTGCTTCAGGCGTACATTTTTAATTTGTTTATTAGACCCTACGAACCACCTAGATTCAACTATTCGAGGCAATAGCGTTTATCAAGTCAAAAGCAAATTTTCTCGGCACAATCATCAAAGGTGCTCTCAAAAATGCTCAACCAAAGATTTCTTCAAATGAGGAATTTAGATCGTACCGGCGAATTAGACTCCCTCTGCGAGGCTCGCCGCCGCCTACGGACGATCGCGGTATCTCAGCAAATTAATGCTAATTTGACCCACCTAAAAATACAAAACTACTTTGAGGCGATCCTGAGTATTTCTTTCAACCATGTATTATTTGGATCCACTTGCAAACCTCTTTCCGCCCACTCACGAGCGCTCTTCGGATTATTTTGCGTAATTCTATTTTCGGCGGCAAATCCATAGGCCCTAAGAAACGCGGAATTTGCAGCGACGGCTTTCTCAAACGCGCTGTTCGCCTCCTCAAATTTCTTCAGCCCTGCCAACGCCGTCCCTTGCGCGGTGTAGATATCAGGAATCAGCCTATATTCTGGGTCGACTAAATTGTTGATCGGGTACACCGTTTCCCGGTACGCCATTTCGAAGAATTTCGCCTTTTGGCTTGCGTTCCGGTACTCCTTGTTCGCACGCGCTAGCCAAACTTGAGCGTAACAAAAGTGATGTACGTGATGTTGGTCTTTACCATGGAGAGCCATCCAATACTTAAGTCGCGGATGTTCGTCTTTGGTGCCTATTTGTCTTAGGTACACACCAAACATACTGAACGTGCAATATTCAGGTAGTTGCGCGCGCTCGGCGTCGGTCGCGTTGAGTGCTTGCGATGAGGCGGGAGACGCTGCAAGCACAAAAAATAGAAAACCGATGATGCTGCTTGTTAGTGCTTTCATTTCAGAAAATCTTTCAAAAATAACGCCCACCCGCAAACAAAAGCAAACGTGTTCTCGATATTGGAGCGCGCCGCTTTAGAGGTTTGGTGCACGTTAGTTGTACCCCGAGTTTCTGCTGTAGCGCATTCCAATGCGATCTCCAGACGGCGCCACCACGGAATCGGTCACTTCGAAATTGCGAGCATACCGCACGAGAATAATGCACAGGGTAACTAAATAGAGCGGAACGTCCCAATGCATCAACCCAAGAAAAGCGCCTCCGGAGCAAAATCCGACTAGCGCAATCTGCACCATTCGGCAAAGATCTCCAGCCCATTCTTCACCTTCGATTGCGCCGAATCGCTTACTTAGAACTCCAAGTGTCCGCCAAGTACTCGCTAATATAGCCAAATACAAAATCAAGCCCACGTAGCCATGCTCGCCAAGTGCCTGGAAGTAGATGCTGTGGGCAGCAATCGGAATGTCACCGGGACTAAAGTTTGCGTGATACTTAACGTAGTTGCCGACGTGATCCAACGCGAATCCTGATCCAACGATCGGTCGATCACCGGCCATCGTCAAAATCATCTGCCAAGTTGAGATGCGTGACATAGCTGATCCGTCTGCCTCGTGATTTCGTAGCGTCATCATCCGATCCGTCCACGAATCAGGCATGAGAGAAAACGCGAGAATTCCCATAAGTATCAGGCCGATTGTTGCCACAAACGGATGTTTACTCCGCGTTGCGAGGAAAAATGTCATCGCCATAAGGGCTACTGCAGCCCCTCGGGATTGGGTGCCAAGTACGGCGACAGAGCATAAAAGAAAAACGAAGGCTATCCCAAGGCGCCCATATAGTGTTTTCGAGGAGCGATAGTAATAAGTGAGTAGCGGCATGATCATCACTATTCCGAGGCCAATTTCGTTATTACCCTCAATGACCGATCCAGGAGCACCCCAGACGCGATCCGAGCCGCCAGTCAAGATGGTAAACAACCCTCCTTTAAACCCATAAAAGGCGATGGAGGCCACAATGACCAGAATGTACATTTGGATGGACTTGCGCTCGTAGACTAAGAGCACCAAGACCGTGATCATAAGATAGGTCTTGCTTACTTCAATCCACTGCGTCCAAACCCGCTCTTCGGGATTGATTGTTGTCATGGAGGTTACACCCATCCAAAGGTAGAGCGCGCCGATTAGGTAAACCAATGCGTGGTTTGGTAGGGCACGTCGGTCTTTGGTGATCACGAGCATAAAAAGGCTCACCAGTGCTGCCACCTGCGCAAACGGAAAGAATAGTGCAGAGCCATACGTGAGCTTGTGCGGATTCATCACGCTAAATCCCACATACACCAGTGGCGCGATCCAGGCCTGAGAGAGGGCCAGGGGCAGGATCGAAAAAAATAGTAGAAATACGATTGCGGTTCGCATATTGTGATCTAACGTCGATTAAGCGAAAAAGGGCTACAACTTCGCGCTAAAATAGTACATTGGCATTGTAAGCTGTCGACGTTATTGTGTCGACCACTTTTTTGTCCATTTTTTTACAACACGCGATTTAAGGGGCGAACTCTTTCATCGCGCCGACACCAGCGGTGATGCCCTTGACCCTCCCACGCCTACTTTTCTCCCTAGCCGCGCCCTCAAATCAGCTCTCAGTACTTACTTTTCACCGAGTTCTTCCTCAGCACGACCCTTTGCAGTTAGGCGAGCCAAGTGCGAGTGAGTTCCGCTCCTGGCTTGAGGCGTGGTCGCGCTGGTTTCAGTTCGTGCCGTTGAGTCAAGCTGTGGCGCGCCTGCAAGCCGGTCAGCTCTCCGAACCAACGGCTTGCATAACCTTCGACGATGGTTACGTTAACAATTTAGTCGTTGCCGCTCCCATCCTAGAGAGCCTGGGCATTCCTGCTACGTTTTTCGTTGCAACGGGGTTTGCCGATGGCAGGACGATGTTCAACGACAAAATCACCTGCGTTTTCCGCAAAGCCCAGGGTTCGGAGTTAGATTTATCTCAACTCGGCTTGGGCCGCTGGCCGATCCACTCGGTCGAAGCGCGGCGGGTCTCGCTTACCGCTGTCATTGTGAAAGTGAAGCATTTGGCCTACGCCGAACGCGAGGCACTGGTGGATGCCATCGTTTCGCAATCTGGAATTAATCTCGATGTGCAACCAATGATGACGCAGGAACAAGTGCAAACACTTGCAAAAAAAGGGTTTGAGATTGGTGCCCACACGGTGTCTCACCCGATTTTGCGGGAACTGCCGGATGCCGAAGCGGCGCGAGAAATCTGTGAAAGCCGCTCACACTTGCAAGCGATTACAGGCCAAAAAGTAGAAATGTTCGCCTACCCCAATGGCCGACCCGGCGAGGACTACGATTTACGGCATGTCGCTATGGTGAAGCAAGCTGGATTTATCGGAGCCGTCAGTACCATTCCTGGTGCAGCATCGAAAACGGATGATCTGTATCAAATTCCGCGCTTCACCTCGTGGCATGGCGCATCTTGGAAATCTGGCGTGCAGTTTTTAAGGAACTACCGCACACCAATTCGGGCGCTGAAAACGGTTTAGTAGAGTTTATCTTTAAGCGTTTTGGCGATGCGCGGCGCCGCACTGCCGTCCCAACCCTCCGGGCGTTTGCTACGGTCAAACGGCTTGGTCAATCTATCGTTCGCGAGTGCCACAATGTGGTCAGGGTTGCGCCCGGCCAAGGTATTTGTCCCTTGCGATATTGTGATCGGGCGCTCGGTGTTGTCCCGCAGCGTGAGGCAGGGAACACCGAGCGCGGTCGTTTCCTCTTGTATCCCCCCCGAATCGGTCAGCACGAGCGTGGCCTGCGCTTGCAGCCCTAATAATTCCAAATAACCTTGCGGTGGGATAAAGTGGATCGCTTTTCCGGCGACGATAGATTCCAAGTTGAATTTGTCGATATTGGCTCGTGTGCGCGGGTGTACTGCGAACACAAGTGGCAGTGATTCGCTTACTTTAGCGAGTGCGCGCAACATATCCGCAAAGAGCGCGGGGTCGTCTACGGTGGCGGGTCGGTGCAAGGTAACGAGCCCATAGCGGGCATTTTCTGGGGAGATAAATCCGATTTGTGCCAACGTTTGCGCCGCAGGTATTGCATGCGGTTTCATCATCATGAGCGTGTCGATCATGACATTGCCAGCAAAGTGAATGGCAGATTGCGCAATGCCTTCGCGCAGTAGGTTGTCCTTAGCGTCGGGCTCGGTTGTGAATAAAAAATCGGAAAGCTGATCGGTAACGATACGGTTGAGCTCCTCGGGCATCGAGCGATCACCGCTACGCAAACCTGCTTCAACATGCGCGACCTTCACTCCTTTTTTTGCCGCAACCAGAGCGCATGCCAACGTCGAGTTCACATCGCCCACAACCAGTACGCACGCAGGTTTGTGCTCATCGACAACGGGCTCAAAGCGCTTCATCACCTCGGCTGTTTGTACCGCGTGCGTGCCAGAACCGACTTGCAGGTTTGCAATGGGCGCGGGCATCGCAAGCGCTTGGAAGAACCGATCATTCATATCTGCATCGTAATGCTGCCCCGTGTGCACAATATGCGCGGGCATGCCTGCTTGTACAAACGCACGCATGAGTGGTGCAACCTTCATGTAGTTGGGGCGTGCCCCGACGATGCAGAGAATTGGAGAAGTCATAGAGTTACCACTAAAAATTGTGCGCTGAGCGCTATTTTTGAACAACAATATCGATCCGCTCGCGAGACTTGTAGAAATGGCGAATTTTTCGCATCGCAGGCTGTTCAACAAAGCGCACGAGTAGCCACGACAAGATGATTGCGAGGAGGAGTGCGCCCAAAATGGTGATTGCAGGATGCAACCCGAGCGCATACAGCTTCAACATCACCGCCCAGCCAATATTTTCATGGAGCAAGTAAAGTGCGTACGATATTGTGCCAGCGAAGAGGAGTGGTTTTACGCAAATTGGCCTTAGATAGCCTTGTGACAACCCAATAAATACCGCCACACACATGCAATGTACAAGCCACGTGCCGAAGCCACTTCCAGATGAGATTGCATTGGCAAATAGCAGTATCGCGATATCGGCAACCGAAATCGTGCGTTGGAACTTGTAGGCTTGGTACGCAACGATGCCGATTGTGAAAAACGAAATGTAGGGCAGGATCAAAAATGAGGCTACGGTGTACGGGAGGTCAAGGCTGTAAAAACTTTTTGCAACCAAGTAAATCGCTTGCATGCCCAACCAAACAAAGGATACGGCATGAATATGTTTCAAAAAACCGCTAAGGTGCAGCAATAGCATGATGATGTAGAAGAACAGCTCTACCTGCAGCGTCCAATAAACTCCGTCTACCATGTTTGCTTTGAGCAAGTTGGGAACCATTGTTAGATTCGCCGGTACGTGCTCAATACCCACTTCTTTGCCAGGAAGCCCAAGGATACTCACGACTAAGAATGTAGTTGCAACAGCTACCCAAAAACTTGGATAGAGCCTAGAGAAGCGCGAAACCACAAAATCCATCCAAGAGCTTGTTCGGTCGAGCGTCATCGCAATAACAAAGCCGCTGATGCAAAAGAACAGTTGCACACCGAAATGTCCGTGCGAAAAATTGATACCGATTTCTTGAGGGTGGCCGTAGAGTTCACCGAATTTTGTCGTGTAGTGAAACCCGACAACCAGCAGCGCAGCAATGCCGCGTAACGCGTCTAACTCTGGTATTCGCTGGCTAGTTCCCACTCAACTTCCCCGTACTGTTTAGGGCCTGAGCCCACATGTAAGCAACTTTTTTTAACCCTGAGCGCGAAAAATGGCAGCCGTCAAAGCGTTCGCGATCTCCCAGACTATCCGTATCGGGGCCAGGAAAAACGCCGTTAGCACTATTCCACATCGCAGCCTGCGCGCTCCGAATGATCTCGTTAGGGTTATTTCGACACACGCTCGTTTGCGCCACGAGTATAGGTGCATTTTCTGTCGCGCTCTTCAATTTGGTAAGCACGCTCGAAAAGTGGTGGCGAAACGGTTCGTTTGCAGTATTTTCTCGCGCATCGGCTTCGCCTTGGTGCCAGAGCACAAAATTTACTGCGAGTCCGAGCACTTTAAGTTGTTCCTGCGCACTTCTTACGCATCCAACTAGCTCTGGATTTTCATTCCACATAGTGACAGTAGTCGATGTAATCGCGCAGTGGACATACAAAACTCTTGAGGTCTTGCCGCGTTCAATCAATTCGTCAGCAAGCGCGGGCCAAGGACTCCCCCCACTGCCCGAGGCACCTGGCTGCGGATCGTGGGCGGCATAACACTTGCCCGCATGCAAGGCTAGCGCGGCGTTGCGTGGAGAGGTTGCGGCCTCACCGTGGTTGGCTGCATTTGATTGCCCCGCAGTGACAATCACAAGTGTTCGAGCGGAAGATCCACCCTTGCATTCCAACTCGGACACAGGACTCGGCAGGGTGCGCGGCGCAAGCGGCTGCGTGCGGCTGCATGAGCCGAGCAGCAGAAAAACCGCAATGTGAAAAAGCACGCTAAAACGCCTAGGATTGGGCGAGCCTTCGGGCCACTGAAGCCTAGCCCCTAGCGACATTGCTTAAACATCTCCAGCGTCAAAATCCGTGCCAAAGCGTGGTCCACAATCGGTGCGGGATATTGCACATCAACCCCGCGTAGTACTAGCGCTGAGCACAGCCACGGCGCGTGAATGTCTTTGTCGGACAATGCAGCAATTTCTGGCACGTAGCGCCGGATGAAAGCGCCTTTTGCATCGAACTTTTCCGATTGCGCGGTGGGGTTAAAAATACGGAAATACGGCTGGGCATCGCAGCCGGTGGAGGCAGCCCACTGCCAGCCGCCGGTGTTGGCCGACATGTCGTAGTCGATCAATTTCTGCGCGAAATAGCGCTCGCCCCAGCGCCAATCAATTTGCAAATCTTTAGTGAGAAACGAGGCGACCACCATGCGCAGCCGATTGTGCATATAGCCCGTTTCATTCAACTGCCGCATGCCCGCATCCACAATCGGGTAGCCTGTTTTGCCAAGGCACCACGCTTCAAAATGCGCAGGATCGTTCACCCACTTGATGGCGTCGTACTCAGGCTTAAACGAACGGTTCTCCACGCGTGGATGGTGGTGGAGAATTTGGAAATAAAAATCTCGCCAGATGAGCTCCGAAAGCCATGTTGCCGCGCCATCGGAGTCGGTCGCTCGCCAACGGGCTAGTGCAGCCTTCGCCAGCTCTCTAATAGAAACGGTGCCAAATCGCAGATGCACCGATAAATAAGAGGGGCCTTTTACCGACGGAAAGTTGCGCGCTTCGTCGTAGTGGTCAATGCGTTTTAAAAAATCTTCAAACAGCGCGTGTCCGCCGGACGTACCGCTGGGTATTTTTAGCGCTGCGAGGTTGGTGCGGACAAATCCCATTGATTCTAGGCTTGGAATATCCAATACCTGCGGCGTAAATTGACCCGTTTTTGGCAAATATCTCCTTGAAAAAAGGTCTTTTTCGGTTACTTTTTTAAGCCACGCGTTTTTGTAGGGCGTGAAAACGGAAAACGGCGTTCCACCTAGCGTCATTACTTCCGCTTTTTCAAAAATCACTTGGTCTTTGTAGGTTTTGAACGCCACGCCGCTGCGTGCCAGCGCAGCGCTTACCGCTTCGTCGCGGGCGATGGCGCCGGGCTCGTAGTCGTGGTTTGCGTACACGCTCTCTACGCCCAACGCCTTGGCAAGCTTCACAATTTCAGCTTCGGCCACCGCGTGGCGAACAATGAGGCCGCCGCCGTGCTCGCGCAGCCGCGCATCGAGCTCGTGCACACTTTCCCAGATGAACTCTACACGCCGATCCGCTCGGTCGGTGAGGCCATCCAAGATCGCTTTATCGAAAATAAACGCGCAATGCACCATGTCACTTTCGTCCAACGCATGGGAAAGTGCGGTGTGATCGTGGGTACGCAAGTCGCGTCGAAACCAAACCAGGGAAGATTTTTGAGCCACGAAACCGTTACAATCAAATTATGGATAGCCAGAATTTTACGCATCACTTTTTGATCGCGATGCCAGCCATGGCAGACCCGAATTTTTCCGGCACGGTGACCTACATTTGCGAGCACAACGACAACGGCGCAATTGGCCTAGTCGTCAACCGGCCAAGCGACACCAATTTGTCTCGGCTCATGAGTGATATCGAAATCCCGCTCCACCAGCTTGAGGTAGGCGAGAAAAAAGTCATGCATGGTGGGCCGGTACAAATGGATCGGGGGTTTGTATTGCACGCGCCATTGGGCAAGTGGGGCTCCTCCCTTGTGGTGGCCGATGAGGTCGCGATGACGACTTCGAAAGATATTTTGGTTGCGCTCGGCGCGGGCGATGGCCCAGAGGACGTGATTGTGACGATGGGCTACGCGGGGTGGAGCGCTGGGCAATTAGAAGAAGAAATTGCCGCCAATGCCTGGCTTACCGTACCCGCCGATATGGAAGTGCTCTTTCGCACGCCAGTGGAGCAGCGCTTCAGCGCAGCGATTGGTTTGCTCGGTATTCAACCTCACCAGCTCTCAATGATGGCGGGACATGCGTAGCGGGGCTACGTCTGAAACCATCCTCGCCTTTGATTTCGGCGCCAAGCGCATAGGCATTGCGGTAGGCGAATCGGCACTGCGCACGGCGCACGCGCTGTCTACCGTTGCAGTCCCTGCTGAGCAAGTGCTCGATTCGGTAGCAAAAATCGTAGCAGAGTGGAAGCCAGCGCGCTTCGTAGTGGGTCGGCCGGCACACGAAGATGGCACGCCACATGCTATGACCGCCCGTTGCGAGCGCTTCGCTCGCCAGCTCTCGGCACGGTTTCGGTTGCCATCGAGCTTTGTAGATGAGCGCTACACCAGCATCGACGCAGAAACCGCCTTGCGTGAGCAAGGCGTTCGCACAAAAAACCAACGTGGCCAGAGCGATTCGCTTGCCGCAGCCTTTATTTTGGAGCGCTATTTTGAATCTCTTACCTGACGCGGAAAAGCTCTACGCTGGCCTGCGCGAGCAGTTGAACGCGGCCATGCCACACAACGCCAAGCTTGTGGGCATTTATTCTGGTGGCGCATGGATTGCTGAGCGACTCGCCGCAGACTTACACAGCAAACCCGCGTTGGGCAAGCTCGACGTGAGCTTTTATCGGGACGACTACAAAACCGCTGGGCTTAAATCCGTTACCCGCCGCACCGAAATCCCCTTCGAAGTGGATGGGGCGCATATCGTATTGATTGACGACGTGCTCTACACCGGTCGCTCGGTGCGCGCGGCCATTAACGAGCTTTTCGACTACGGCCGCCCCGCTTCCATTTCGCTGGCGGTGCTCGTTGATCGGGGCGGGCGCGAACTGCCGATTCAGCCTGATTTTTTTGCCGAACAAATGATCGTAGCGAACGATGCGAGCCTCGTGCTCACGCAAAGCGAAACCGGCGTTTTCGCGTTAAGCGCGGAGAAGCGCTAATGCTTTCACGCCGCAATCCGCAGCTCAACGCCAACGGCGAATTGCACCACCTATTGAGCACCGAGGGCCTGCCCCGGGCGATTCTGCATCAAATACTGGATACCGCCGATTCATTTGTTAGCGTGGGCGAGCGGGAAGTGAAAAAAGTGCCGATACTGCGCGGCAAATCTGTATTCAATTTATTTTTTGAGAACTCAACCCGCACGCTCACCACGTTTGATATTGCCGCTAAGCGGCTCTCAGCCGATGTGGTGAACCTAAACGTACGCACCTCAAGCACCACTAAAGGCGAATCGCTACTCGATACTGTGGCGAACTTAACCGCGATGCACGCCGATATTTTTGTAGTCCGTCACGCCGAGAGCGGCGCGCCGCACTTAATCGCGGCTAACGTACCCGAGCACGTTCATGTGGTGAATGCCGGCGATGGCCGCCATGCCCATCCGACGCAGGGCTTGCTCGACATGTACACGATCCGGCACTACAAAAAAGATTTCACCAACTTAATCGTAACGATTGTCGGCGATGTACTTCACTCGCGCGTGGCCCGCTCGCAAATTCACGCGCTCACCACGCTCGGTTGCCCCGAGGTACGTGTGGTTGGGCCCAAAACGCTCATGCCCGCCGAGGTAGAGCGCCTCGGTGTGCGCGTGTTTCATTCGCTAGCAGAAGGCTTGCGCG
>JANMDS010000564.1:0-3033 GCA_031376405.1 Betaproteobacteria bacterium | reverse complement strand
GCGAAAATTATCGAGCGCTCCGGCGCGCAAAGCGGCGACATTATTTTCTTCGGCGCGGACCGCAAAAAAGTAGTGAACGACGCGATGGGTGCGTTGCGCGCGAAAATCGGCGTGCAACATGGCGCAGAGTTGGGCTTCTTTGAGTCAGGCTTCAAGCCAGTGTGGGTCGTAGATTTCCCCTGCTACGAATACGACGAAGAAAACAAACGCTACGTCGCCGCCCACCACCCATTTACCAGCCCGAAAGACGACCACTGGCCGCTGCTCGACACGGACCCCTCGCAAGTGCTGGCCAAGGCCTACGACGTGGCCATGAACGGCTGGGAACTAGGCGGCGGCTCCGTGCGTATCCACCGCCCCGAGCTGCAAGCCAAACAATTCGCCACACTCGGCATTAGCCCCGAAGACCAACGCGCGAAATTTGGCTTCCTGCTCGATGCGCTGCAATACGGCGCCCCCCCGCACGCCGGCATTGCGTTCGGCCTCGACCGCATCGTCACCATGATGACCGGCGCCGAAAGTATCCGCGACGTGATCGCTTTCCCGAAAAATCAGCGCGGGCAAGATTTGATGGTGGATGCGCCGACTTTGGTGACGGAGAAGCAACTGCGCGAGTTGCATGTGAAGTTGCGGAATGTGGAAGTGAATGGGTAGGGGTTCGTATACACGCGTTTTTTGAGTAGACCCTGCGGCGCAAAATGGGTGGTTTTTGGGAGATATCTCCTGAAAATGGCTTGTTTTGCGCCGCAGGTATTTGGGCGGTTTGTAGGGTGTGCACGGCTTTTTGTGCGCACCGGCGCGTGTGCGCGCGCGGTTTATTAAGCGAAGACGGTGCGCACAGAGGCGGTGCGCATCCCACGCGCGCCCAGTTGATTTTTCGAGTTACTTTAGGTGTAAAAAACGTGTCTGGTGAAATTAAATTTGAGAACATTCATTGAACCGTTACGTCTACATTGACACTTCGGAATTTGTCGCATCAAATTTTGATGTCCTAGGCGTACGCTTTTCTGCACTCAAGGCTCGGTGTCTGTCAGCCCAGATAGTTTTGCTTACGACTGAAATACTTCGAAGTGAAATAAGAGCCCAAATCGCTAAAGCAATGCAAGAGGCGGAACGTCAGATTGCTACATTTCGCTCGAAGGCCAAAATTTTGCGCAACTTGAACGTCGCGTCCGCTGATGCGTTCTTCGGCGACTTTGATGTATCCACGAGTAGTGACTTGCTCAACGCTCGAATCGATTTGTTTTTACAGGAATGTAAGCACGAACAAGTAGGTTTTGAGTACGCAAACTCGAAAACGGTATTTGAGGATTATTTTTCTGGAAAATCACCGTTTGGCACAGGCAAGAAGAAAGATGAATTTCCTGATGCATTTGTAGTAAATGCACTCGCGACGTACGCCGAGGAAAACAATACGAATGTGTTCATCGTAAGCCGAGATGAAGATTTCCAGTCAAGTGTCTCAAGGTACAAAAACTTGCGTCACGCTACGAATTTGGATGAGTTCCTCTCCATCATCGCCCACGAACGTGACTTCGCCATTCCGGCGGTAGAGGCGGCACTAAATGGTTTGCGTAAATCAATTGAAGATGACTTAGCTGCGAAGTGTCGTAGTCTCCCGTTTGTCTACACAGACCCCGACGGAAAGATCACAAGCGTAGAGTTTGTCTATGGCCGTATCCACTATGAGTTACTCAGCGTAGATTTAGCGTCCGAAGTGGCCACCGCGCAGTATGTTGTCTTTGGTTCGATCAGTTTTCAATACACGCTTCAGTTCGAAGATTGGGTTGCGGCAGTCGCTGCGGCCGGCACTCGAAAGGGTCTTATTCTTGATCGAGAGCCATTGATTGTGACTGACGGTGTGTCCGAGACTTATTTCGGTCATCTGACTCTCGCCATAGTACCGGAATCAGAAGAGATTCTGTCGCAAGATATCGAATGGACGTTACCAAAAGAAATTGCAGTAGATCCGCCTCTCGCCCTCGCTCGGGAGACCAAAGCGTGGGCAGACGAATTTGATGACGATATCCCGTTTTAATCAAGCCCTGTAGCCCAGCAGGGAGGACAGACTCTGCCCACCAAAATGTTGATTGCCGTCAAACGATTCGGTGGGCACAGGGGTGCCCACCCTACGATCTCGAATCCCGAGACGTTACGATTCATTACCAACTAACTGATGCCAAAACCGACGCCGAAGCCCACGAAAAAAGCCCGCGTAGGGTGCGTTCATAACGCACCTCAACACCGAATCGCGCAACGCGATCATTACTCTTTCCGCATGCGTCGCACAAACCTGAAATGGGTGCGTTATGAACGCACCCTACGTTTTTTACGAAAAAACCAACTTCCGCGACTTTATTGAATCGCGCACTTTGTGAACCAAAAACCATCGTTACCCCGAACCACTGATTGGCCTGATTACCCCCGCTCCGAAGACGGAATGCGATACCCTGATTTCAAAATCGGCACGGAATTTTTTACTGGCGCTGGGCGCTGGCGATGCACGGATGTGGGCACGCGGATCATCACGGCAATTCGAATTGCTAAATTCGTGGCCGTAAAAGCTGCCGACGATTCTCCGGCAGGCTACACGTTGGCTCCAGAAGATTCGAGAAACCTGTTCGGCCCACCGTATTCGATTGCTGAGTGTGTATTCGATGAATACGATTTTCCTGGTTGCGATCCCGCAATAGATGTTTAGCCCGAGTAGCGAGCGTAGCCTCGATGCAACGCCACAATCAACACTCCGCGCAACTAAAAACCTTTCGGCATGGAATCGAGGTTTTCGTTCTATCCTCGCAACGCGAGCTGAAACCAAAACTGAAATGCCTCGATTCCCGCGCGAAAAGTTTGTTCGCCTGGAACGGCTCGCGCTGCGCTCCATCGAGGCTACATTGGTGAGGCAAACCCAACGGGTTCGCGGCGAACGAATCCCATATGGCCGAAACGTCATTTCATCAAAAACCTGCGGCGTAAAACAGGCACTTTTTCGGAAATATTTCGAAAAAAAGCACCTGTTTTACGCCGCAGGTT
>JANMDS010000517.1:0-9692 GCA_031376405.1 Betaproteobacteria bacterium | reverse complement strand
AGGCGTAGAGGTTGCGCTCGTTGTCACGCATGAAGATAGTGCAACAGAGAATGTATTCTTTTCTTCTATGGCAAAGCTTGCGGCCGAACACGCGATTCCAACCATTACACCGGCTTCCCCCAATGATGTAGCCGTCGTTGCACAAATTGAATCGATCACTCCAGACTTTATATTTTCGTTTTATTATCGGCATATGATTTCGCCTCAAGTTTTAGCGCTCGCACGCCGAGGGGCGCTCAACATGCATGGCTCGCTCTTGCCAAAATATAGGGGCCGCGCTCCCACGAATTGGGCGGTATTGCGGGGCGAAACAGAAACAGGTGCGACGTTGCATTACATGCTCGAAAAACCCGACGCTGGCGATATCGTGGATCAAATGGCTGTTCCGATTTTGCCCAACGATACGGCACTCGATGTATTTAATAAAGTTACAGTCGCCGCGGAAATCGTGTTCCATCGTACGCTGCCAAAGCTTATTACCGGCACCGCGCTTCGTACCCCTCTGGTACCCATCCTCGGTCACTACTTTTCGGGTCGCAAGCCCGAGGATGGTCGCATTGATTGTGCTGCAGGAACGCAAGCCGTGCATGATCTCATTCGCGCCGTGGCTCCGCCCTACCCTGGCGCATTTTTAGATACCAAGGCCGGTAGACTTTATGTGTACCGAACCCTTCTGGCGAAACCGAGCTTCACGCCACGGGACACTAATACACTATCGCGCATTGGTAGCGAACTCGTGCTTACACTCACTGACGGCGGTACGCTTCGCATTTTGTCGTCACAAATAGAAAACCCAGAGGCGCTCGACGCCCTCCTACCTCTCACCTTATGACGCGCCGCATACTAATTCTTGGATGTAACGGATTTATTGGGCACCATCTCGTGGCCCGCATTCTCGCCACAACAGATTGGCACATCGCTGGACTTGACCTTCGCGACGATCGTATTGCTTCACACCTGCACGATCCACGCTTTACATTCAAGCAAGCAAGCATGATGGATTCGCACGCGTGGATCAGCGAACAACTCGCAACCTGCGACACAATGCTGCCATTAGTGGCTATCGCTACGCCTTCGACTTATGTAACCGATCCACTGCGCGTTTTTGAGCTCGATTTTGAAGCGAATTTGGCGGTCGTTAGGCTGTGCGTTGGGGCGAAGAAGCGGGTCATCTTTCCGTCAACGTCAGAGGTGTACGGCATGTGTACCGATGCCCAATTTGATCCGGATACTTCTAACTTCATTCAAGGCCCGATCAATAAGCCGCGCTGGATCTACTCCACCAGTAAGCAGTTGCTTGATCGCGTGATTCACGCCTACGGCATGCAAGGCTTAGACTACACGCTCTTTCGCCCCTTTAACTGGATTGGTGCTGGGCTTGATACGATTGAAAATCCCGCACCCGGCTCAGCTCGCGTAATCAGCCAGTTTTTGGGACACATTTGGCGTGGGGAGAACATCTCGCTTGTTAACGGTGGAGAGCAGAAGCGTGCGTTCATGTATGTGGACGATGCCATTTCCGCACTTATGAAAATAATCGCCAACGAAAATGGGATCGCAAACGCTAAGATTTACAACATCGGCAATCCGGCGGAGAACCATTCCATCAAAACCCTCGCCGAGCGGATGCTCGCACTCGCGGCGCACTATCCTGTTTTCGCGGCTGGCGCGAGCAAAACCAAAATCGTAACCATATCCTCCGATGACTACTACGGTACAGGTTATCAGGATGTGCAGCACCGTGTACCAAACATTGAAAATACCGTTCACGAGTTGCACTGGCAACCTAGCATTGATCTTGACGGCGCACTTAAGCGCATTTTTGATGCGTACGCGCAGCAATTGGGTACATGAAGCGGCTCGTTCTAAAAGTTGATGTTGACACATTGAAAGGTACGCTAGAGGGTGTACCGCGTTTGGTATCACTTTTTCAAAAGCACCAAGTTGGCGCAACGTTTCTGTTTAGTTTGGGCCCCGATCACACTGGGAGAGCGATTAAGCGCGCGTTTCGCCCTGGGTTCTTCCAAAAAGTACGACGTACGAACGTCACCAGCCACTACGGTTACAAAACGCTCCTATACGGCACACTTTTGCCTGGACCTGATATTGGCGTGCGGGGTGAGGCAGCCATGCGAGCCACGCGAGACGCGGGCTTTGAATGCGGTATCCATTGCTGGGATCACGTCACCTGGCAAGATGGCGTGATGCAAGCCGATGCAGCCTGGACGCGCATCCAAATGACCCGTGCCATCGAGCGCTTTCAAAGCGTATTTCAATACGCACCGCAAGTGCATGGCGCGGCGGGTTGGCAGATGAATGTGCACGCGCTGCGCTTGACCCAGCAGCTCGGATTCGCGTATTGCAGCGACGGACGCGGCACGCGCCCACATCGCCCGATGGTAAGAGCGGAGCCCATCAATACGCCGCAATTTCCCACTACGTTGCCTACGCTCGACGAGCTAATCGGTACACCGCGCGTGACGGAGCGAAACGTTGCTGAAAGCCTCCTTGCGCTCACGCAGAACAGCCACACCGACCACGTCTACACGCTGCACGCAGAGCTGGAAGGCTTAAAGCTACTTGATGTGATGGAGCGGTTGATTATTGGCTGGAAAGACCAAGGCTATCGGCTGGTAGATTTGGCCAGCATCGCGCGTTTCACCGACCACGCGTCCCTGCCCCATTACGTCGTGGAATGGGCAGAAATTCCGGGCCGCAGTGGCACTCTTCTCACACAAGGAGCGCAATACACATGACCACTTTTACTGATTTCACGCTTCCGACTAACGGCGGCGGTAGTTTTACGCTCTCGGCGCAATTAGGTAAAGCCGTGGTGCTGTATTTCTACCCCAAAGACGATACGCCAGGCTGTACCGTCGAGGGGCAAAATTTCACTTCGAACCATCAGGCGTTTACGAAAGCAGGCGCGATGGTAGTGGGCATATCCCGCGACTCCGTAAAGTCACACGACAAATTTTGCGCAAAATATGATTTCCCCTTTCCGCTCATTTCCGATTCCGAAGAGCTGCTGTGCGGGATGTTCGGTGTCATGAAAATGAAGAACATGTACGGCAAGCAGGTACGCGGCGTAGAGCGCAGCACGTTTGTTTTCGATAAAAGTGGGGCGCTCGTGAAAGAGTGGCGCGGTGTAAAAGTACCGGGGCACGTAGTAGAAGTGTTGGCGTTTGTAAAGACGCTTTGAAACCATCAAAACCTGCGGCGCAAAACGGGTATTTTTTCTGATTTACCTCCCTGAAAATCCGTCTTTTTTTGCGTCGCAGGTATAAATAAGCCTATGGCGACAAAAAAATCCCCCCAAATTTCTACCAAACTTTTCGTACTTGACACCAACGTGCTGCTGCACGACCCGACGTGTCTGACTCGCTTTCAAGAGCACGATTTGTTCATCCCAATTTTTGTGCTGGAGGAGATGGACCATCACAAAAAAGGCATGAGCGAAGTGGCCCGTAACGCGCGGCAGGCTTCGCGAATGCTCGATGGGATTGTGAGTGCGGATGGAGACTTGGAAGCGGGGTTTCCGCTCGGACTCCATAGCCACAATGCCGCTACCGGCAAGCTGTACCTACAAACGGTTGCCCTCACCGCCGAACTGCCCGCCGGCCTGGCAGGCGGCAAAGCAGACAATCAGATTTTAGGCGTGTGCTCCGCCCTGGCTCAGCAGCAAAAACGCGCGGTAATCTTGGTGTCAAAAGATATCAATATGCGCATCAAAGCCCGCGCGTTGGGCTTAGCTGCAGAAGATTACTTCAATGATAAAGTGCTCGAGGATAGTGATCTACTCTACAGTGGCGCGAGCACATTACCGGCAGATTTCTGGACTTCGCACGGCAAAAAGCTGGAGTCGTGGCAAGAAAAAAGCAAAGCCTTCTATAGGGTGACGGGGCCACTCGTTTTATCCTGGTTGGTCAACCAACTGTTGCTCGTGCCCGGCGATGCGAAGCGTGGCATTGTTTCGCTACAAGTACAAACCATCGAAGGCAATACGGCGGTGTTGCGCGGCCTGACTGATCACACCCATGAGCGCAGCGCGGTGTGGGGGATCGTTGCGCGCAATCCTGAGCAAAATTTTGCGCTCAATTTATTGATGGATCCAGAGATCGCGCTTGTTACCTTGCTTGGCCAAGCCGGTACAGGCAAAACCTTGCTCACGCTCGCCGCCGGGCTCGCGCAAACGTTAGATGCCAAAACCTACAACGAAATCATCATGACCCGCGTGACGGTCCCAGTGGGCGAAGACATTGGTTTCCTGCCTGGTACCGAAGAAGAAAAAATGGCCCCGTGGATGGGCGCGCTGGAAGATAACTTAGAAGTGCTCACCCAAACCAGCGTAGAAGCAGGCGAATGGGGGCGCGCGGCGACGAACGATTTGGTGCGCAGCAAAATCAAAGTGAAATCGCTTAACTTCATGCGTGGGCGCACCTTCGTGAAGAAGTTTTTGATTATCGATGAAGCCCAAAACTTAACCGCCAAGCAAATGAAAACGCTTATTACCCGTGCCGGACCGGGGAGCAAAGTGGTGTGTTTAGGCAATATTGCGCAAATTGACACGCCCTACTTAACCGAAGGCTCCTCGGGCCTCACGCACGTCGTTGATCGCTTCAAAGGCTGGCCACATTCGGGACACATTACCCTTACCCGCGGTGAGCGCTCTAAGCTGGCGGACCATGCAGCAGAGGTGCTCTAGCAATAAAAAACCTGCGGCGTAAAAGCGGCGTTTTCTAGGAGATATCTCCCAGAAAATGCCGCTTTTACGCCGCAGAGACCGCTGCATAACTAAGTTTGTCGCACCCGCGCAGGCCGGTGTCCAATTTCGGTCGTAAGCGCAAGCTCTAAATGTTTGTTTTTACGAAACAATATTGGATTCCGGCCTTCGCCGGAATGACGGTATTTTGGGTAAGTTTCGTGAAACGCCAGTCGTGCAGAAGTCTCCCGCAGGTATTGACGTGCTTGAGCCGCTTATCGCGCTAGGCCGCGACACCCAATGCCGCTGCGATTTCGCCCAACGCGGCTTTTTCTGCATCGCTTACTTTTACGCCACCGAAGCCGAAAAATCCGCCTTCGTTCGACGCTTCGGCTACCCGCTTGCCTAAACCCATGAGCCAATTTTTGTACTCGGTGCCTTCGGCGCCTGGTACTTTTTGACTGACCAACGCGGCGACCGCTTTGATTTGCGCGAGTGCCGCATCTTTAGCCTGCTCAGGCGAGCTTACACCGGCGGGCATTTCTGGCTTCGTCGTGCGGGACTTCATGTCATCGATGATGGCGTTGATGAGACTGTTGCTGCTGCCGGACTTCAACACATCGGCCATCGCCATGCCAATGGACATCATCTCTTTCATTACGCCAAACGGGCCGTTTGGGCTGGAAGAGGCCACGGCCAAGCCCACCATCGGGGCGCAGCCGATTATGGATTTCCATTCTGCTTCGGTGAAATCTGCTTTGCTTGCCATGTTTTGACTTCCTTAAAAATAGTTGAGAGCGCAATGTAACCCACTACCCCATCGCACGGCGCACTCTTTGCCGCCTGAATATGCCGCTCATCGGAAATGCGGTTTAAGCGCTCACCGATTTCGCCAACGCGGTTATGCCGCCCCAATCTTTCATTTTGAGCATCGCCGACGGCGCAACCCATGAGCCACCCACTGCCAACACGTTGGGCAGCGCAAGATAATCTTTCACCCGCTCGCGCGAAATGCCGCCAGTGGGGCAAAACTTAACATCTTGATAAACCGGCGCTAAGTTTTTTAGCTGCTCCAAGCCACCGGCCGTTTCCGCTGGGAAAAACTTGAGCGCATGAAATCCCATTCTGCGGGCCACCATCACTTCACTTGCGGTTTGCGTGCCTGGTAACCAGAGCAATTTTTTATCGAGCGGCCAATGGGCAATGCTCGGGTCGAAGCCCGGGCTTACGAAGAATGTGGCCCCCGCATTGTGGGCGCGTTCAAAATCGGCTACCGACAAAATCGTGCCAGCGCCTAGCCACATTTTGTCGCCGAAGTGCTTGGCAATGGTCTCAATCGCACCGATCGCTTCCGGCGTTCGAAGGGTGAGCTCAATCGCATCGATCCCCCCCTCTAACAACGCGGCGGCCAGCGGCACGGCATCGGCGACATTGCTAATCGTGATGATAGGGAGAAAGCGGGTTTTTGCAGTCCAAGTTGACATAGTTTTAGGTCTTCCAAATGAGTGCCGCCATACGCCCGCTTTGGGCTACGCGACGATACGAAAAAAAACGATTCGGTTCGGTGTACGTGCAGCCTTCGCCACCGAATACCTCAGTAATACCTGCGGCGCAAATTCGGGCTTTAGCAAGCATTATCAGGTTGCAAAGATACTTCCCTGGCATCTCACGGGGTACGAAAGCGTCATTTGCATTGGCATCCTGATCGCAAAAAGCCGCCCGCACATCTTCGCCTACTTCGAATGCAAAGGGGCCGATGCACGGCCCCATCCACGCGATGATCTGCGCGGACGGCACGTTCATCGCGACGATGGTGTTTTCCAATACGCCGCGACTCAAACCGCGCCAGCCGGCGTGGGCCGCGCCGACGACGCTGCCATCGTTTGCCGCGAACAGTACCGGCATGCAATCGGCCACCATCACCGCGAGCGCGCAATCGCTGCGTCGGGTAATCTGAGCGTCTGCTTGCACGCTGCGCGTGAATTGTTCGTCGTCGATCACGCAATTGCCATGGACCTGGTGCAGCCACCGAATGGGGCGCTGGGTGGTGTAGCTCAAAATTTCGCGATTTCGCAGTACATTCTCAGGCACATCCCCAGATGATTTGCCTACATTCATCGAGCCGTATTCACCGGTGCTCACCCCGCCAGTGCGCGTGGTCATCACCGACTGCACGGTGGCAGGCGCAGACCAACTTGGGGTTATCCACGACGCAGGCTCATTCATCATGCAGCGAGCTTAAGAGCGCTTCAAAATCAGCCGGTATCGGTGCTTGCCATCGCATGGTTTTACCCGAGGTGGGGTGGACAAGCGCAAGCGCCCGAGCGTGCAACGCTTGTCGCTCAAAAGCAGGCAACGATTTGCGCTTGCCATACACCGGATCGCCCACCAGCGGATGTCCGACGTGCGATAGATGTACACGAATTTGATGGGTACGCCCAGTTTCGAGCTTACAGACCACCAAAGTGTGCGCCTCGAAATGCTCTAGCGGCTTCACATGCGTGCGGGCTTCCTTACCATTGTGGTCAACAACGGCCATTTTGGTGCGCAGTGTTGGGTGGCGTCCAATATCGCCTTCAATAATTTCCGACGCGGCAAAGTGACCGTGAACGAGGCCAACATATTCGCGTTGAACCGTGCGGGCTTGCAGCTGTCGAACCAGCGATGTTTGTGCCGTTAATGTCTTTGCCACCACCATGAGGCCACTGGTTTCCTTGTCCAGACGGTGGACAATACCTGCGCGCGGCACATCTCGCACCTGGGGCGCGGCGTGGAGCAAAGCGTTGAGCAGCGTGCCCTCGCGGTTGCCCGCGCCCGGATGCACGACCAGCCCTGCCGGTTTGTTGATGACCAAGAGCTCACCATCTTCGAAAATGATTTCGAGCGCAATAGATTCCGGGGCATCTTCGTTCTGGGCCGTCTCGGTTGCCCGCACGGAAATCGCAGCGCCTGTCCACACTTTGCTGCGTGGCGTCGCGATTTGGTCGTTTAGCCGCACTTCGCCCGATTTAATCCACGCAGCGAGACGGCTGCGCGAAAGCTTAGGCACAAGTTTGGCGACAACCACATCGAGCCGCTGCCCGTCAAATTCGGGCAGCGCGATGAAATCGAGGCGGTGTTCGGTTGAGGCCATGCGTTGTGTTTGCTGTGAATACTTAGGTGGTTGCTTAGGTGAGCGCTCAGGCGCTTGCAAATGCCTATAATCGGAGTAGAACTGTTGAAGTGACTAAAAGTGACCCATAACGCTATGAATCAGGTTGTCCGCAATTTCTTATGCCTCGTCTGCATGGCCGCCCTTGCCGGTTGCGGCGCGTTGAATTTTTTTGGCAAAAAAGATGAGCCAACGAACCCAGATGCCACCGCAGACCGGCTCTTCAAAGAAGCGAAAGATTCGCTCAACAGTGGCGATTATGCCCGTTCGATCAAATTGTTCGAAAATTTTGAATCCAAGTATCCTTACGGTGCTCAGGCGCAACAATCTATCCTAGATGGTGCGTGGGCAAACTACAAAATCGCGGAGTACCCGGTCGCGGTAAGCGGTGCAGAACGATTCATCAAACTCTACCCTACGCATCAAAATGTGGATTACGCCCATTACCTCAAGGGCCTTGCATTGTTCGGTGATGAGCTCGGATTGTTCAAATTTCTAGCTAACGAAGATATCAGCGAGCGCGACCCGAAAGCGCGGCGCGAAGCGTACGGGGCTTTCAAAGAACTCGTTGAAAAATATCCCAACAGCGGCTACACCAACGATGCTCGGCAACGGATGCAACATTTGCACAATTCCCTCGCTGACTACGATGTGCATGTGGCCCGTTACTACTTCAATCGTGGCGCGTACGTGGCTGCAGTGAACCGAGCTCAACTTGCACTCACCACCTACCCAGACGCACCTGCCACTAGAGACGCATTACGTCTACTCTCTGAAGGTTACGCGGCGCTCGGCCAAACCCAACTAGCGCAGGATACCAACCGAGTTTTGGCGCGCACGCATCCAAGCGCCGTAGCGCCAGCGACTGAAAAGCCATGGTGGAAACTTTGGTAGAAGTATTCTGGGTAAGTTCGAAATGCGTTGATAGGTACACGGGCATCAACCACGGTTGGTGAATTTCAAGGTTAAGAGGAACACTTCAAAAAATGAGCAAATTTTTTCCGATAAATGCAATTTTGGCCTCGTTTTGCGCCGCAGGTATTACCTCGGGTGCCATTGGACAAACAATCAAGATTGGTGAAATCAACAGCTATAAAGCCCAACCCGCTTTTTTAGAGCCGTACAAAAAAGGTTGGGAATTAGCCGTTGAAGAAGTGAACAAGTCCGGTGGCGTAAACGGCCGGATGATTGAGGTCATTTCCCGCGACGACAACGGCAGCCCTGCCGATGCTGTGCGCGTGGCTGAGGAGCTCGTGTCCCGTGAAAAAGTGGTGCTGCTAACGGGAACTTTTTTGTCAAACATCGGCTTGGCCGTAACAGATTTTGCCGCCAAGCAAAAGGTCATGTTTGTGGCCTCCGAGCCCCTGACCGACAAAATCGTGTGGCAAAACGGCAACCCCTACACGTTTCGCTTGCGGGCATCGACGTATATGCAAACGGCGATGTTGGTGCCTGATGCCGCCAAATTAAATAAAAAGCGTTGGGGAATCGTCTATCCTAACTACGAATACGGTCAGTCGGCAGCGAATTCATTCAAAAAGATGATGATTTCCGCTGCACCCGCAGGAGGCGTTACGTTTATCGAACAAGCACCGCCTTTGGGCAAAATCGACGCAGGCTCGGTCGTGCAAGCGCTCCTCGATGAAAAAGTCGATGCGGTGTTCAACGTGACCTTCGGCGCGGATTTGCAGAAATTTGTGCGCGAAGGCAACACCCGTGGTTTGTTTAATGGTCGGCCCGTAGTAAGCCTACTTTCAGGCGAGCCGGAGTATTTGGATCCTTTAAAAGACGAAACACCGAGCGGCTGGCTCGTTACAGGTTATCCGTGGCAAGAAATCA
>JANMDS010000510.1:0-32124 GCA_031376405.1 Betaproteobacteria bacterium | reverse complement strand
GCGTCGTTTCATCCGCACCAACATTCATTCGCGTGGGAAACCTCTTCGGCGGCGGTGCGTTTGGCGGCGTTACGACCGTAACATCGAATGGCGGGTATTTCGTTGGGCAAACAACGGGCGCTTGCGTTTTAAATTCCAATCCGATTGTTTTTGTAACGGACGCAACTGGACGTACTGCAGGCGTTGGGTTTGAAAATGCAGAGGGTACAAATGAATTGCCTACCTCTCCGCCGCCCGCGTCACTTGCGATTACTCCTGAAGCAGTGCGTATTCGGACCATCCCAAGTTTGTCCGACCCAATCATTCCGCCGGCTACAACAGCAACCCCTTACTGCCCAGGAAGCTTTTCTCAAGGATTCACCTTCCAAGGTGGCGTGGGCCCCTACCGCCTCTCGGTTTCCCAAGAAATTTCTAATGCAGTTTTGGTAAACGGCCAAACCCAAGCGCCGCTCGCGCCCGGAATTTACAACCTTTCCTTCCCTGGCGTCGTTTCAGTGGTTTGGAGCAACACAACAAAGATCCCGGTCGGCGGTATCGGCTCAATCACGATAATCGATGCGAATTCGACAAAAGTGAGCTCAGTGGTGACGTGTAGCTAAGCAATATCCCAGCGCAAAGCGGGCCATTTTTTAGGAGATAAGTTCAAAAAATGGCTCGTTTTACGCCGTAGGTTTTTACGGATTTGAACGGTCTGATTTAAACCACATTCAGGGCAAAAGCCGCTCAACATTTGCAAACGGCACGCCTTTGACTACCTTCGCTCTGCCCAGCGCCTCCAATAAAATGAAAGTGGTTTTTCCACTTTCATTTTTTTTATCCAGCGCCATCAAATCCCAATATTTTGCCGCCCCAAGGCTCGGCAATTGTGTCGGGCAGCCCAGCGCAGCGACTAAGTTGGTTACGCGGCTCACATCGGTGTCAGTAACAGATCCGTAGCGCTGCGAAAGTTTCGTCGCGGCAACCATGCCCGCAGCCACCGCTTCGCCGTGCAGCCATGCGCCGTAGCCTAAACCGGCTTCGATCGCGTGTGCGAACGTGTGGCCGAAATTGAGCAGGGCCCGATTGCCTTGCTCGCGCTCATCCCCCGCTACGATTTTTGCTTTGGCGGCGCAACTCACTTCCACCGCCTGAATCAGCGCAGCAGAGTCGAGTGCGCGCAAATTTCCTGTATTCTGCTCTAGCCAATCGATGAACGCGAGATCGCCAATAAACCCGTATTTGGCCACCTCGGCCAAACCGGCGGACACTTCCCGCGCGCGAAGCGAGCGAAGGGTCTCGGTATCGATTATCACCGCTTTGGGTTGGTAAAAAGCACCCAACATGTTTTTGCCCAGCGGGTGGTTTACCGCCACTTTTCCACCGACAGATGAATCCACCTGCGCTAAGAGCGTAGTGGGTACTTGCACAAAATCGATTCCGCGTTGATAGAGCGAAGCGGCCATCCCTGCGATATCCCCTACGACGCCCCCGCCTAATGCGATCAGCACGGCTTTTCGGTCGAGTTTGGCTGCGAGCATCGCACTCAAAATGCGGTAAAGCGTTTCCCAAGATTTGTAGGCTTCCCCATCTGGAATGAGGTAGTGACTGTGACGTGGCAAATTCGCAGCGGCCAACGAGCGGGAGGTGGCGGCGCCGTACAAATCAAAAACCGCTTGATTGGAGACGATAAAAACTTCCGAAACCTGCGGCGTAATTTTGGCGATTTTTTCGCCTAATCTCGCTAAATTTCCGCTGCCGATATCGATGGAATAAGAGCGCTCGCCCAGCGGAACGCGTACTTCACTCATGTATCAAGGCTCCCGTGTACGCATTCAGCGCATGTTCAACGCGTGCGGCCACCACGCTGGGTGATTCGTTATTGACATCGACCACCAAATGCGCGGTTTCGCGATACAGTGCGTCGCGTTCAATATAGAGATTTTCGAGTCTCGCCAGCGGATCACTCGTTGCCAAAATTGGCCGACCCTTGTGGTGGCGGATACGCCCCCAAACCGTTTGCGCTGATGCATGTAGATAGACCACACTGGAGCGTTCGCGAAGCGCACGCCGGTTGTTCTCACGCAACACAACACCGCCGCCGGTGGAGAGCAGCAAATTTTCGCGGGTAAGCATCTCAGCAATAACCGACTCCTCCCGATCTCGGAACGCGGCTTCACCTTCAATTTCAAAAATTGTGGCGACCTCCACCCCTGTCACGCGGACAATCTCCGCATCGGAATCAATGAAGGATCGCTGCAAGCGTTTTGCGAGCAGCTTCCCGAGAGTGGTTTTTCCTGCGCCCATGAGGCCGATGAGCGCAACAATTGAGCGCAGTGGCGAAAATGAGGCGTCCGTGTTGAGCGAAAAAGAAGGCGATGCACCGTGCATCGCCTCATTTTACGGGTGTCGCGGTTACAACCGCGTTGATGCTACTTGATACTGCTAAGCGACTCCGAAACTACGCGTGGGGTGATGAAAATGAGCAACTCAGTTTTATTTTCTGACTTAGATGTATTTCTAAACAATGCGCCGATATAAGGTAAGTCCCCTAAGATAGGCACTTTCGACACATCACCACGGGTATTTTCTTCGTATATTCCACCGATCACTGCGGTTTCGCCGTTATTCACGGAAATTTGTGTCGTTAAATTTTTAGTGTCGATACTCGGGATTGATCCACCGCCCTGCACCGCTACGTTAATTCCCACAGAGTCTTTCTTGATTTCAAGCGCCATGATGATTCGGTTATCAGGCGTGATCTGTGGGGTCACCGCAAGCGACAACACTGCTTTCTTAAACGATACCGTCGGACCACTCGTACCACCCGTGCTGACATATGGAATCTCGGTTCCCTGCTCGATAATGGCTTTGTTGTTATCCGAGGTTACCAGGCGCGGGCTCGAAACCACTTTACCTCGGTTGTTCGCTTCCATCGCGGAGAGTTCGAGATTGACCATATTGCCAGAGCCAAGATTTAAAAATGTTAGGGCGAGCTGACCGGCCGCGTTGGCTACAGGCAGATTCACCCCGAGCGTACCAGGAATACTCTGCACCAACTGCCGCCATGGGGGCACTCCCGCTGCAATCGGCGTTGCCCCGCTGGTGAACGTCACCGTTCCATCACGAGTTACGTTATCAACTTGTCCGATCTGACCAGACGATCCCACTACATATTTATCGCTAATTTTTTGCGCGGTTTGTTGGCCAAAACGTGCACCTAATTGACGGCTAAATCGGTCATCGGCCACCACGATACGTGTCTCGATCATTACCTGCTTCACAGGTATATCAAGCCGAACGAGCAAGCGGCGCACCTCGTCCAATTTGGCGGGTATGTCTTGGACCATTAACAAATTAGTGCGGGGATCAACCACAGCGCTCCCACGCTTCGAGAGAATGCCACCGCCAGCTGATGCGCTTACGCTAGCCGCGCCTGCGGCCGCCCCAGCGCCAACGCCGCCCGAGCTCGAACCTTGTAACATCCGTTGAACAGCTTCAGCTTTTTGATAATTGAGCTGGAAGAGCTCGGTTTTCAAAGGCTCCAAATCCGTGATTTGCTGTTTGCTTTCAAGTTCGAGCTTTTCTTTTGTTGAAAGCTCTTCCTTCGGGGCGATATAGACCACGTTGCCGTTTTTGCGCATATCTAAGCCACGGGTTTGCATGACGAGATCGAGCGCTTGATCCCAAGGTACATCGCGTAAGCGCAACGTAAGATTACCTGCAACGGTATCGCTCACCACGATATTAAGTCCTGTGAAATCGCCGATCACCTGCAGCACCGAGCGCACCGCCACATCTTGGAAATTAAGGGACAGTTTGTCGCCTTTGTAACCGCCGCGTGTGCCTTGCGTAAGCTTATTGGGATCCTCCACTAAAGCGCGAACTTCAATGATAAGTCGATTATCCGTTTGGTATGCAGTGTGTTCCCACAGCCCCTTAGGTTCGATCACCATACGTGTGTTGGGACCTTGTTGAAAGGTATCGACCGAAACAACCGGGGTTCCGAAATCCGAAGCATCAATTTTGCGCTCCAAATTGCGAGGTACAGTCGTGCGAAGCAAGTCGACAATCAAGGCTTTCCCTTGATTCTTAATATCAAAACCGGAGCCCGCATCGGAAAGCTCGACGACGATACGCCCCTCGCCATCGCGGCCGCGTCGGAAATCAACATCACGAAGCCCGTAGCTCGCAGTAACCGCATCCGTTTGTTTCGGTGCGAAACGCGTTACCTCAGAACCCGCTTCTGCCTGAGTCGCGCCCGCCGCATCAAACATGGACAGCGTGACGACTCGGCCTTCCACTCGCGTTTCGTAGGACTGCAATCGGGTCAGGTTAAACACTACGCGGGTTCGCGGCCCAGCTTGCACCACGTTAAGGCTCCGTAGTATCGGCTCCCCTACCTCTTGCAATGTACGGCCCAATGAATTGCTAGTATTCGCGAAGTCAATCGCAATACGCGGCGGCGAAACAATGGAAAACGCGGTAGGTGAACCTGATGGTGCTTCCTTGAGGGTCATCGTAATAACCGTCCTACCACCTGCGGCCTTATTCACAGTGAGATCTTCGATCGCGTTCTGTGCGAATGCGGTGGTTGCGCCGATCAGAGCAACGAGCCATGCAAACGTAGCCAGTGAAAAATTACGTATCATCCTTGTGCCCAAGCGTTTTGTAGTGTTTGAGTTCATTTTTTGCCAACTTCCGATGATTTTGCTTCGGTTAAACCGATTCGTGTCATGCGCTCGATCCATTCACCCGCGCCATCTTGCAATAGCTCGCGCAGACCGATTTCCGCATCGGCGACTGATACCACCACACCAAAGTTTTGGCCGACATAATTGCCGCGGTTGACTTGAAACACGCGGTTGTCTTCGGTGCGTACCAAACCAACCAATTCTTTACCCTGCTGTATCGTTCCCACCATACGAATTTTCTCAAGTGGAAATGCTTCAAGCGCTTCTTTGCGGCGATTTGAATCTGGGGCTTTCGTTGTATTAGCTCGGCCAATATCAACCTTTCGCGGCTTAAATGGGTCGATCACATTTGCCGGTACGAAAGCGAACGGTTCATACGGTTGAAGCTGTGGGATCGGATCAATTTTTCCGCGCAGGTTGTCACCTTGGGATTTCATCCAATCGCGCAGATCGTCGTTCTTATCCCCGCAACCGGTCAGTGCAAAGCTCGACATGAGGAGTGTTAGCAAAAGCTTTCTCATTTTTTCTTCGCATCCTGTGCTGCTTTGCGCTGCTTGGAGATTTCATCGTCATCTAAGTACCGATAAGTACGCGCGACCGCATCCATCTGTAGCAGACCATCTTTATTTGGGGCGAGCGCCACATCAGAAAGATTTACGATGCGCGGCATCCGCGCCACATCGCTCGCAAACGCACCAATATCTTGGTAGGAGCCGGTTACACGGATGTCGACAGGTAATTCTGCATAAAACTCACCCAGCTTTTCCGATGCAGCGGGTTTGAACAAATCAAACTGTAAGCCCCGACCAATACCCGCTTGATTGATGTCGGCAAGCAATCCATCCATTTCATTTTTTGAAGGCAGTTGACGCAAGAGAGTACCGAACTGCTTTTCGATATCAGCCAATTGCTTGACATGCAAATCCATATTCACCGCTTGGGTTTTTTTCTGAACGAATTGCTGGCGCAGTCCTTCTTCTTCTTTTTGCTTTGCAGCAAGCGCGTCTTGTTGACCTTGCCAACCAAAATACCAGCCCAGTCCGACAATAAGGCCAAACAAAAATAGTAGCGAAAGCAATTTCGCCGAAATCGGCCAACTTCCGATTTTTTTCGGATCTAGATTTCTAAAGTCACTCAATGTCATGATCCGAGCACCTTAGTTTGATATTTTGTTAACTAAGTTTTGACGCGCGGCCTCAGACTTCGAAGGTGTCGTCGCAACTTTTGCAGTAATCGGCGCGGCCGGATCAATGACCACGGTTTGTCGCATCGTCGAATTCAGCGAAAACTCATTCGTTCGCTGATTATTCAGGTTTGCAGCTTTGATTTCAACTAATTCGGGAGTGCGCAATACTGGGGACACTTCCAAATCGCGCATCAAGGCAGAAACGCGCGCATTGCTTTGTGCATAGCCCACAATATTCACTTTGCTTCCAGCTTGTTTCACGTTCTTGAGAAAAATACCCTCTGGGATTTTCCCGATTTGGTCGATCAGCTTTACGCCCTCGGATCGATTGGTCTGGAGCGCTTCGACAACTTGCTTTCGCGCCAGTAAAGCACCGGTTTGCTCTTTCAGGCGCTTAATGTCCTCAATTTGCTTATCGAGCTTAACCATTTCGGCCTTTAAAATGGAGTTACGGCTATCCTGAGAAGCCAGCCGCTCGTCAAAGTACTTGGAACCCGCATACCACGTGACAGCACCGGCAAATACCGTTGCTCCCAGCAGAATCAGAAATTGACGTTGACGTTCTTTGCGCCGCTCTTCACGATGCGGCAGGAGGTTGATGCGAATCACGCTGGAAACCTCCTCATCGCTAAGCCGCAGGCCGTTAACAACGCGGGCGCATCCTTTGTTGCACCTTTCGCAGCTTTGCCCGCTGGCATGCCCGCAAACGGATTAGCAACCGTAGTGTGAACATTGGTTCGGCGTGCCACCGCTTCCGGAAGCCCGATAATGCGCGAACAGCCCCCGCCTAAAAAAACATGATCAATTTGTTGCGATGACGTGGAGGTAAAGAAAAATTGCAAAGCGCGCGATAACTCGATAGCCAGGGTGTCGATGAAGGGCTTCAGGACATCAGATTCGTAGTTGGAGGGAAGTCCGCCATCAACTTTTGCTGCTTCCGCTTCCTCGCCCGTCATGTTGAACGCGCGCTGAATGTCTTGGGTAAGCTGGTTTCCACCGAAGGAACTTTCCCTCGAGAAAACCATCTCACCTTCATGCATGACGTAAAGGCGCGTGGTACTCGCGCCAATATCAAACACGGCAATGTTCTGACCTGAACCTTGACGTGGGAGCTGCGCTGCGAGATAGCCGTACGCCGCTTGGATGGCGTAGCTATCGACGTCAACGACTTTCGCTTTGAGGCCGCTGGCCTCCAAGGAGGCAACGCGTTCTTCAATTTTTTCTTTACGTGCAGCGGACAGAAGAACCTCTACTTCACCTTCCACCCCCTTAACCGGACCTAACACTTGATAGTCAATATTGACCTCATCTAGCGGGAAAGGGACGTATTGGTTAGCGTCTGCTTCGATCTGAAACTCTAGATCGTCGTCGCTCAAATCAGCAGGTTTCGGCACTTTTTTAGAAAACACCATGCCCGAAGGCAGACAGGTTGCCGCATTTTTCGTGCGACTCCCAAGCTTCCTACGGGCACGACGCACCGCTTCAGCCACCATATCTACGTTAACGATGTTCCCGTCGGTGATGGCCTCTCTGGGTAACGGCTCAATCACGTAGCCCGATAGCTCAACAGAGCTCGCGTTACGGCCTGAGAGCTCAACGACCTTCACGGCAGTCGACGCAATGTCGACACCGAGGATCGCTTCCGCCTTTGGGGCGAACAAATTAGATAAGAATCCCTTGGCCATTATTTGGTTGCCAAAATATGTTATGTGCGTAATTTAGCTTATGTGAAATGAGAACACATTGGAATTTTGCGCGCAAGGGCTTCGGCGCAAACGAAGCAAAATCAGACGCTTATAATCGGAAATGCAACACTTTTGTTTAGTTGTATGCCGCCTGATATCCCATTTCACTTTAGGTCATAAACCGTGGAACTTGCCAAGATCTGGCTGAAATACCTCGCCGCACTGGTCGCGGGACTGATATTAGTCGCCGCATTAGCCGTGGCGTTGTTTGTGGCCTTGACTTATCCGCGCCTGCCTTCGCTGGAGTCGCTTACTGACTATCGTCCGAAAGTACCGTTGCGGGTGTTTAGCATGGATGGACAACAGTTAGGCGAATTCGGGGAAGAGCGTCGCAGCGTGGTTAAGCTCGCGCAAGTACCCAAGCATTTGCAGCAGGCCATTTTGGCTGCGGAAGACGCCAACTTCTACGAGCACAACGGTATCGACTGGCAGGGCGTGGTGCGCTCGGTAGTCCAGAACACAACCAGTGGCTCCATTCGGGGTGGCGCGAGTACGATCACCATGCAATTGGCGCGAAATTTCTTTCTTTCGCGGGAACAAACCTTGCTACGCAAGGCGAACGAAGCCTTATTGGCCATTAAGATTGAACGCAGCTTAACCAAAGACCAGATTCTTGAGGTTTACATTAACCATATTTTTTTAGGCGAACGAGCCTACGGATTTGGCGAAGCGTCACAGTCGTATTACAGTCGGCCACTCAATGAGCTGAAACTGGGCGAATTGGCAATGTTAGCGGGGCTACCGAAAGCGCCATCCGCTTACAACCCCATTGTCAATCCGAAGCGGGCGAAAGAGCGGCAGCTCTATGTGGTGCGACGTATGCACGATTTGGGGATGATTACGGATGCTGAGCACATTGAGGCGGGGAAAGTACAGTACGCTGCGACCCAGCGCATCCGCCGCGAAAACGACCGACAATCCAACTACGTGACCGAAATGGTACGCCAGCAAGTATTTGATTTATATGGTGAATCCGCCTATACACGGGGTTTGAACGTCACGACAACGATCAACTCCGCTGAGCAGGATGCCGCCTATGCCGCGTTGCGTAAGGGTGTGATCGACTACGATCGTCGGCATGGCTACCGTGGTCCCGAGGGCTACATCACCTTGCCAGTGGCCGGTGTCCAGCGCGACGAAGCGATTGACTCAGCGGTAGAAAAAGCCGGCGATAGCGACGACCTTTTGGCGGCAATCGTAATCGACGCGAAGCCTACGCGGGTGGTGGTGGCGCGGTCAGACCGCGCGCTCGTTAATATTGAAGGCGATGGACTGCGCTTTGTGCGCCGTGCCTTGGCTGATCAAGCGTCCGCGACGGAGCGTATTCGCGCCGGTGCGATCGTGCGGATCGTGGATGATGGAAAAGGTGCCTATCGGCTTGCGCAACGTCCGGAAGCAGAAGCTGCCATTGTGGCCATTGAGCCCAATAGCGGTGCGATCCGCGCCCTCATTGGCGGGTTTGATTTCTCGCGTAATCAGTTCAACCACGCCACGCAGGCCCAGCGTCAGCCTGGGTCGTCCATGAAGCCATTTTTGTATTCGGCGGCGATCGAAAAAGGCATTACCGCTTCAACTATTGTCGACGACTACCCGATTACGATTCCCGCTTCAAAAACAGGTTCCGACGATTGGGAGCCGAAAAATAGTGATGATAAATACGAAGGTCCGATGACACTGCGTCAAGGGCTTGCACGCTCGCGCAACACCGTATCAGTGCGGCTCATGCAAAAAATCGGCGTGCAATACGCGCATGATTACATGATGAAATTCGGCTTTGACCCAAAAGTAAATCCGCCGGTCTATGCATTGGCGCTTGGCTCGGGTGGGGCATCACCCTTGCAAATGGCGACGGCGTATAGCGCATTCGCCAATGGCGGTCTGAAAGTAAAGCCGTACCTCATCGCCCGGATTACGGACCAACGCGGCGTTGAGGTCTACACCACAAAACTGCCGAAACAGGAAGAGCAAGAGCAAATTATCGATCCGCGCAACGCGTTCATCATGAGCAATTTACTTAAAGAGTCGGTTCGTTCCGGAACGGCGACGCGGGCGCAAGCATTAAAGCGGCAAGATATCGCAGGCAAAACTGGCACCACCAACGACGCAGCGGATGCGTGGTTCGCAGGGTTCACACCAAAAATTGTTGCGGTGACGTGGCTGGGCTTTAGCACGCCGAAATCCCTAGGCGAAAAAGAAACCGGCGGTGGCGCGGCGCTGCCAATCTGGATTGGTTACATGGGCGTGGCGCTTAAAGGCGAACCCCAAGCTACGCTGACAAAACCAGAGGGCTTGATCGGTGTACGCATTGGCGGTTCGCCGAAAGCGTTTGACCCCAACGCACCTGCGCCGGAGGGTAACGCCTCGCCTGCCATGGAGGGGGGCTACTTTGAATATTTCTATTCCGAGTACCCGCAGGGCTCCGGAATTACCTATATCGGTGGTGACTACAAGCCGCCGGACCCGGACGGCAAGCTGCCGCCTTTGGATGCACCGGGCAGCTCGGTAAGCCCTGAGCCAGGGCCGATCATCAACCGACCATGAGCGAGCGCGCCCAACAAGAGTGGGCGCAGCAGTGCGCCGCGCTTATCGTTGAGTCAGGTATGACCGATTGGCAGCTCGCGCGCCGAAAAGCGGCCAAACACTGGAGCACTGCGCCGAACGTACGTGAACCGAGCGATGCGCAGATCATCGAGGAAATTAAGCAATATCACGCGCTCTACCAGCCCGAGGAACATGCCGCGCAGTTGGCCGCGCAACGCGAAGAGGCGCTTTCTTGGATGGAGTTCTTCGAAAATTTCGCGCCCAGATTAACAGGCCCGGTTGCCGAGGGCTGGGCGCATACGGAAAGCGAGATCCGTATAGAACTCACCGCACCCGATGAGAAGTTATTCGAGATATTACTCATCAACGAAAACGTGCAGTACAGCTTAGCCGATACGGCGCAGCAGTTGTCCCATTATTTGATTGATGACGCGGATTGGCCGCTACGCGTGATGCTCCTGGGTGCGAGTTCGCGTGGGCGGGCAAAGTGGAACGCGCAGTCACCTCGATTGAGCCTTACGCAGGTGCGCGATCTGGTTCGGTTAGCGCAAAAACCTGCGGCGTAAAAACGGCACATTTTGGGAGATATCTTCCAAAATGTGCCCTTTTTACGCCGCAGGTTTTACTGACCTTTCTACGCCATCAGTAACCTCGGCACACTTACATAACGTTCAATCGATACCGTTGCAAACTCGCCCAGGCGGGTGAGCACATCGGTAGCCATATCGTTAGAAAAACGCTGGCCATCTTCACTGGCTAGCATCAGTACGCCCGCACACACTTCTGTGCGCAAAGGCACGTGGGCGAACGAATTGGCCGTACAACCTGGGGGCAACCATTCTTTTGATTCATGCGCACTAAGCGGCCCGACGTACGGCGCGCGCAGCCCAGAGACGTAGTCTTGCAAGCCATCGCTTGTGGGATCAAAGGCGGGGTGCTGGGATTGGGTGCTTCCCTTTCCATCCCACCAACGCACGGCGGCTTGCGGAATGGCGAAATCAGTTTTGAGGCTCTCCACCAATACGCCCAACGTGCTATCGATATCGTCAGAGCGCAACAACGCCAACGTAAGCCTGTGCAGTTTGTCCGCCAACACATCGTTGTGTGAGCCAAAAATAATCAGCTCGCGCAGCTTGGCCTCAAGCGACGCGTTTTTTTCTCGAAGCGATAACACTTGCCGCTCCACGATCGATACAGCGCGTCCATCTTGCGGATGCGAAACATTGAGCTCGGCGAGAAGCTCGGAGTGGATATCAAAAAAATCTGGGTGCGCCTTTAAAAACTGGTGCACATCTTCTGCATTCATCATAATGTGAGTTGTCCTTCAAATACGATTTCGGCCGGCCCGGTCATGCGCACTGCGCTGCCGCGTCCCGGCCATTCAATGTCAAGTACGCCGCCGCGCGCCTGCACGCGCACGGGGCTCATCAATACGCCACGCTCAATCCCTGCGACAACCGCCGCGCAGGCACCGGTGCCGCAGGCCAGCGTTTCCCCCACACCCCGCTCCCACACCCGCAATTTAATCGCGTGCGGGCTCATAATTTGCATAAACCCTGCGTTCACTTTATTTGGAAAACGCGGGTGCACTTCAATCGCGCTGCCCTCGGCGGCGAGGTGAACGATATCCACATCAGCAACCACTTGTACCGCATGCGGATTGCCCATTTTTACAACAGTGATGTCGCGGGTTACACCGGCCACAGCGAGCGCATGCACCACCGCGTCGGGCGTATCGGTAACAAACGGAATTTGCGCTCCGCTCAGCTTGGGCACACCCATTTCCACGGTAATGCCCCCCTGCGCATTTTCCACTAACCGCAAGCGCCCACCCAAGGTATCCACCACCACTTCACGCTTATCGGTTAAACCTTTCGCTCGCACGAACCGCACGAACGCCCGCGCGCCGTTGCCGCACGCTTCCACCTCATCGCCATCGGCGTTGAAAATGCGGTAGTTGAAATCCGCGCCTGGAGCGTTTGCAGGCTCCACAATCAAAAATTGATCACAGCCCACGCCGAGGCGACGATCTGCAATACGCCGCAGCTGCGCTGCAGTAAGCGAGAACGCCTGCTGGCAACAGTTGAGCACAACAAAGTCGTTGCCAGCGCCGTGCATTTTTGTAAAAGAGAGGAGCATGCGTGCATTTTAGATTTTTTGTGAACCGGCCCTGCCTGGTTTTCGTAGAAACCAAGCGCTACCGTTCATCGGACACGCTGCGCATGCACGCAATGGGTAATTGCACGGTTTGCAACATACGCCTACAATGCGCTCGCGTTTCCATCTTGTGGCGGGCAATCCCGCGCGCCAGCATTTAATTAATACGCGGAGGACTCTAATGTTTGATCTGATTATCAAAGAAGCAGCGAGCCGATTCGGCCTAGGCGACAAAGCCGGGATGATCGTGCAGATGTTGGTCGCTTACATGACCAACAAAGACACGGGCGGTCTCAGCGGGTTCATGAACCTGTTCAAAAACAAAGGCTTAGGCGATGTTGCCAGCTCGTGGCTCGGTGGCGCAGCATCTGCCAAGCCCATCAGCGGCGACCAAATCGGCTCGGTGTTCGGTGGCAAGGGCGGCTTACTTGAAGCCCTCACCGCTAAATCTGGCTTAGGCGGCAGCGCTGTTTCGTCCGCTCTGGGCTACTTGCTTCCTTCGGTACTCGGTAAGCTCACTCCAGGCGGCTCGATCCCAACTACCTTGGGCTCCGACGTAATGGGTTTCGCTGACCAAGGCAAAAACTTGCTCGGCAGCCTATTGGGTTCGGGCGCAGCCGCTGCGGCGGGTGCAGCGGCAATGGGCACGAAAGCGGTTGGCAATGCTGCAGGCGCAGCGGCCGACGTGGGCGCGAAAGCCGGTGGCGGTTTGTTGCGCTGGTTGCCGTGGCTCGTTGCAGCCGCTGTGGCGCTCTACCTGCTCAAATCCTGCACCGGTGCTGAAGACGCGACGAAAAAAGCGGCTGACGCTGCAAAATCGACCGTTGCTGCGACGAAAGAAGTGGCTAAGGACGCAACCGCTGTTGCTGCAGACGCGGCTAAAGCTGCCGCTGCTGCGACGGCGACAGCTGCTGCAACGGCAACGACCGCTGCTGCTGACGCAACGAAAGCGGCCGCTGCAAGCGTGTTGACCTACCTCGACAAAGCACCTGACGCATTGGCCGGTTCGCCAACAGCTAAGGTGTACTTCGATACAGGTAAGACCGACTTGCCAGCTGACTCGGATGCAACATTGAAAGCCGTGATCGACTTCGTTAAAGGTAACGCTGGCACCAAAGGCGTGATCTCTGGCTTCCATGATCCAACAGGCGACAAAGCACAGAACGAAGAATTGGCTAAGAACCGTGCGAAGATGGTGCGTGAGCGTTTGCGCGCTGCCGGCTTCACCGAAGACCAAATCCTCATGATTAAGCCGTTCCAAACCACCGGTTCGGGCGACAACAAAGAAGCACGTCGCGTTGAAGTTTCGGTTATCAAAGCGCCGTAAATTTGATTCGCGGTAACAGTAAATTAAAAAGGGAGCCACCGGCTCCCTTTTTTTATGCCCTAAACCGTAAAACCTGCGGCAGACTTCTGCGTAACTGACCATTTCAGCGCAAGCTCCAGCCTGAGCGTAGCGAAGGATCAGGTGGCGTCCAGTAGATGCTTGATTTGACGCGAGTTATTTCACAACGTGATCCTTCGCTGCACTCAGGATGGAGCGAGCCGCGCGATCACCCCAGTTGTGCAGAGGTCTCTGCGTCGTAAAACAAGCATTTTCTGGGAGATATCTGCTGAAAAATGCTTGTTTTACGCCGCAGGTATTTACAACTACGGGGCGATTTGCGCCACCACCACCGATTGCGCGGCTACGCGCTGTCGTTCGGAGGCATTCGTATCGGTCGGCCACAGTTTGTGCGCGCGCGCAGGCATCTTAATTGCAGCCTCCTGCGCACCGGCGTTCGCCCATACGCCGAGCCGCGTGCCGGCAAGCGTGCGCTCAAAATAAAGTATGCCCTGCTCCACACTAAGGTTTTCAATGCCACCGCTCGCGAGCGTGGGCGTTCGTGCGCGCAGCGAGAGCAACGCACGATAAAAATTAAGTAAGCTTTTAGGCTCATCCGTCTGCAACGCAACATTGTGTGTGGCCACATTTGCTGCAAGATTGCGAAACGGTGTGCCACGCGTAAAACCTGCTGCGTCCACGCTCCAGCTCATCGGTGAGCGCAGGCTCGGGTCGCCGCGTAGACGCGCACCAGCGTTCATTCCGACTTCTTCGCCGTAGTAAATAAACGGTACGCCTGGCAACGTCATTAACAATTCAAGCGCAAATCGATAACTGCGCGTGTTGCTCCCAAACTGATCGGCCAAGCGCTTTCCCGCGAACTCATCGTGATTGGCAAGGAAGGTGGCCATGTTGCCCGCGTTTATATTCTTGATGAAATAGTCCGCTACTTTTTGCAGCGCCCGCACATCGCCCTTCGCTGCGTTCACCAGATCGCTATTGAGCCCGAAAGCAAAGGCGCTGCCGAATACTTCTGGCGCACCATAACGCTCTGAGCTGCCGGTGGCTTCGCACACGATGTAGCGGTTGTCGTAGCGCTCCACTTCACTTCGTAGCCGAGCGAGGATGGCGAAGTTTTCTGGCTGATCGGTCATTGCATTGGGGCCGTTTTCTACTAGATGGGAAACCGCGTCAAACCGAAATCCGTCTACTCCTCGGTTAAGCCAAAACCGCAGAGAGTGGATGTGGTACGCCAAGACTGCGTTGTTCAGCAAATTGAAATCAGGCATGGAATGGTGAAACCCGCCCAAATACGCGCCAGTGGGCAGCGTGTGCCATGGATCATTTCCGAATAATTTCCAGCCAGAGGGCGCTACATCCCGCCACACGAACCAATCTCGGTATGGGCTGTTTTTGGAAGCGGCGGCGCGCGTAAAGAGCGGGTTGGTGCTGGCGCTATGGTTCACCACGTAGTCCATGATGACGCCGATGCCGCGTGCGTGCGCTTGCTTTAAAAATTCATCAAAATCGGCGAGCGTGCCGTGCTCAGGGGCAATCGCCCGATAGTCCGTCACCGAGTAGCCATGATCGCCGTCCAGGCTTGGGTTCACTGGCATGAGCCAAATACCCCGTATGCCCAGGTTTTGGAGGTAATAGAGCTTCGCTGTCAATCCACGAAAATCACCCACACCGTCGCCATCGCTATCGGCATAGGCCCGCACAAATATTTCTATAAACGGGCCGCGTTTCCAGTCTGGCGGCAACGCGCTGTTGGTGTGGGTGACGGCAACGATTTGCTCGTCCATCAAAACCTTCGCCGGGGCCGGTTGAGGGAGCGCCGTGTGCATCGGGGCGCAAGCGATAAGCGAGAGCATACAGATACCAACAAAGATCGCGCGAACGGTCATGAATAATTTCCTTACAATCGATTGCGGTTTAGTATAAGAGTGAGCGAGCAATGAATGCATGGAAATGGTTAATACCTGCGGCGCAAATTGGGCTCTTTTCGGGGATTATCTCCGCAGAAACAGCGCCTAGCTTTGCCTTGGAAGACTGCGACGCGGCCAATTTTCAATCGACGTTGCGCCCAGCAGAGGCGAAATACGAAGCCAGCGCGTATTGGCTCGACGCAAAAACTATTCACTGGCCCAGCGTTAAACACGAAAACCGTTTTGTCTTGATCGCCAAGCCCACATCCATTTTGCGCGTAGGCGAACCTGTGCCCCCAGGTAGCGCGGAAATTGCGCTGGAAGCGTCCCCAATTGTTACAACGAACCGGTTCGCGTGGCTCCCTGCCGGCGCGCGCATTACCAGCGCCGCCTTGACTGAAAACGGGGTCAAAGCGTTGCTTAAAAACGATGCGGTGCTCGCCCAGCTTGATCCACAAAGCAAAGTGTTGCAGGCTACGCGCATCCAACACGCGGGCGCGCTCGATGGGCTCTATGCACCTGCCGAAGCGGTGAGCGATTTTGGTATCACCTTTTCCGCTCGCGCCGCGCAATTTAAGCTCTGGGCTCCGACCGCGCTGCAAGTGGCCGTGTGCGTGTATCCGAGCGCGCGTGCGCCCGCCACGGCATTGCAACCCTTACGCGAAGATGCCGGCACCGGCGCATGGTTGGGTACGAGCGATGCAGCAAAGCGCGGCCACTATTACAAGTATTTAGTGGATGTGTTCGTCCCAGGCATAGGGCTCGTACGCAATCGTGTGACCGACCCGTATTCCATCTCGCTCTCCGCCGATTCGCAACGCAGCTATGTTGGCTCGCTGGACGACGCAGCGCTGAAGCCGAGCGGCTGGGCACAATCTCAGTCTGGGAAAAACATTCGCCGCAATGTGGACATGACCATTTACGAATTGCATGTGCGCGATTTTTCGATGAATGATGCGAGCGTGCGCGACGCATGGCGCGGAAAATATTTGGCCTTTACCGAACCCAACTCCGCAGGCGTAAAGCATTTGCAAGCGCTTAGTAAAGCGGGGCTCACCGATGTACATCTATTGCCCATTTTTGATCTCGCCAGTATTCCCGAAAAAGGCTGCATCACCCCGCGCATAAAAAACACAACGCCCGACGATGAAACGCCACAGCGGATCGCGCTTGCCAACGCGGAGGTGGATTGCTACAACTGGGGCTACGACCCGCTGCACTACACCGCGCCCGAAGGCAGCTACGCCACCGATGCCAGCGATGGCGCGACTCGCGTGCTCGAGCTGCGCCGCATGGTGCAAGCGCTGCACGCGATGGGGCTGCGGGTAGGGATGGATGTGGTTTATAACCATACCAGCGCCTCGGGGCAGAACGCGAAATCAGTGCTCGACCGGATCGTACCTGGCTACTACCACCGGCTGAACGCAAAAGGCGAAATCGAGCGCTCTACGTGCTGCGAAAACACCGCTACCGAACACCTGATGATGGGCAAACTCATGATCGATTCGGTGCTGACGTGGGCTACACAGTACAAAATCGACTCGTTTCGTTTTGATCTGATGGGCCACCAACCGCGCAGTGTGATGGAGGCGCTGCAAAAGAAAGTGGATGCGGCGTTGGGCAAGCCGGTGCAGCTCATTGGCGAAGGCTGGAATTTCGGCGAGATTGAAAATAACAAACGCTTCGTGCAAGCCTCGCAGCTTTCATTAAATGGCTCGGGCATTGGCACGTTTAGTGATCGTGGGCGCGATGCCCTGCGTGGTGGTGGCTATGGCGATAATGGCGAAACGATGGTGTCGCGCACCGGCTGGCTGCACGGCAACGCCGATGGGCAGCGGGCCGATTGGGCGCGGGCCGCGCTCGCGGGTTCGCTGCGCAGTTTCGCTATGGAGAACCACAAAGGCGAAACGACTACGTTGGAGAAATTAGATTACAACGGCAACGCAGCGGGCTACGTGGCGGACCCAAATGAAGTGGTGAGCTACGTGGAAAATCACGATAACCACACGCTTTTTGATTTGAACGCATTCAGGCTCCCGCTCGATACCAGCCATGAAGATCGAGCCCGCGTGCAGGTGTTAGGCATTGCCCACACCGCGCTCTCGCAGGGCGTGGCGTACTTTCACGCGGGGATTGAGCTCATGCGCTCGAAATCTTTTGATCAAAACAGCTACGACTCCGGCGATTGGTTTAATCGAATAGATTGGAGCGGACAGACCAATTATTTTGGCGCGGGCTTGGCCCCACTCAAAGACAACGCGGGCAATCTTCAGCCCATGCAGGAGCGGCTACTGAACCCGATGATGAGCCCAAAGCCTGAGAACATCAGGTTCACGCGGCAATCGTTTAACGATTGGCTGCAAATTCGCGCAAGCTCACGCTTGTTTCGGCTCGAAACTGCCGCTGCGGTTTCTGCGCGGATGCGCATACTAAATACAGGTACAAAGGCCGACCATCGGCTTTTAGCCGCCCATTTAAACGGGCGTGGCCTTGCCGACGCGCATTTTGAAGAAATTGTCTATTTTCTAAATGCCCACACCCAACCGCTTCCGTTCACACTCGACTCGGCCATCGGTAAACCCTACCGCTTGCACCCCGTTCATAGCAGTGCGGCGGCGGCGGATGCAAGGCCAAGGACGGATGCGAAATTTGACTCAACTTTAGGCAAATTCATCATTCCAGCACGCACGGCAGTGGTTTTCGTGATGCCCACTATGCGGCCAACGCTGTAAAAGACGCGATATTTCGGTTATGATATCGATTGCAATGATTGAATTCAGCAAAAAAGCTGATTTTGCACTTGGAGGATGGAAAATGAAGGCAAGTTTCGTAAGCTCCGCGCTGGCTTTAGCGCTGTTTGGGGTGTCCGCTGCAAACGCCGTTACGGTAACAATCGGGTGTGGGTCCTCTGGCGGCGATGTGCAGTTTTGCCAGCGCTACGCCGAAGAGTGGGCCAAAAAGACAGGGAACACCGTAAAGAATTTTTCCCCGCCCACCAGCGCTTCTGAAAAACTTGCCTTGTTCCGCCAGCTCTTCGCCGCAAAATCGGGCGATATTGATGTGATTCAAACGGATGTCACCTGGCCGGGCACGCTCAAAGACCATTTGGTTGATCTCAACAAATATGCGCCCAATGCAGCCAAAGAGTATTTCCCCGCGCTGTTGGCGAACAATACGGTAGATGGCAAGCTCCTCGCGCTGCCTTGGTACACCGATGCGGGTTTGCTTTACTACCGCAAAGATTTGCTTGAAAAATATAAAGAAAAAGTGCCCGGTACCTGGGAAGAGTTCACCGCCACCGCGAAGAAAATCCAAGAAGCCGAGCGCAAAGCCGGTGTCGCCGACTTCCACGGTTTAGTGTTCCAAGCCAAAGCCTACGAGGGTTTAACCTGTAACGCCATTGAGTGGGTCGCCAGCCACGGCGGGGGCACAATTGTGGAGCCCGATGGCCGGATTAGCATTAACAATCCGAAAGCCATCGCCGGATTAAAAATGGCGGCAAGTTGGGTGGGCGATATCGCCCCGCGCGGCGTCCTGAACTACGAAGAGGAAGACGCCCGTGGCGTGTTTCAAAACGGCAAAGCCCTTTTCATGCGCAACTGGCCTTACGCCTACGCGCCTTCGCAAAAGGCGGACAGCCCCATCAAAGGCAAAGTAGGCGTGGCCCCGCTGCCCAAAGCGGCTGGCGCGGCCAAGGGGGCGGCGGCGTTGGGTGGTTGGAGTTTGGCCGTATCAAAGTATTCAAAAAATGTAGACGCGGCGGCTGATTTGGCGCTTTACATGGCCGGCGCAGCCATTCAAAAAGACCGGGCCATTAACGCTGGATTTAATCCCACGCGTCCCGAAGTCTACAAAGACAAAGAAGTGGTGGCAACCAACCCGTTTGTGACGAGCCTCGAAGAAGTGTTCGTAAACGCCACGCCTCGGCCTGCCACCGTCGCGGGGTTGAAGTACAACGAAGTGAGCCAAGCCTTTTGGGACGCGACCCATGAAGTACTCTCAGGCAAAGCCAAGGCGGAAGATGCTGTGAAGAAGCTTGAAGGCAAATTGAATCAAGTACGCCGAGGAAAGTGGTAAATCTAGCCTAATACCTGCGGCGTAAATTGAGCGCTTTTCGCGGATTATCTCCTTAAAAAAGCCGCTTTTTTGCCCCGCACGTACACCGCTATTGCACCCAGACCTTAAATGAAATCCGCCCGCACTGCTTGGCTTTTTTTAGCGCCCACGCTCATCTTGATGGTGATCGTTGCGCTGTGGCCACTCGCGCGCTCAATTTGGTTTAGCGTCACCGAAACCCAAATCAACAATATGGATGCCAGCCGCTTTATCGGGTTAGGTAATTATTTTGGTGAATTCGGTTTGTTTACCAACGCGGCGTACACCGATGGCTTTTGGGCTAGCGATTGGGGCATTTCGATTCGCAATACGTTTAAGTTCGCCGCCGTGTCCGTTGTGCTGGAAACGCTCGCTGGGCTCGGTGTGGCGCTCTTGCTTAATCAAGACTTCAAGGGCCGCGCGTGGGTGCGAACGGCGGTGCTCGTGCCGTGGGCGATCCCCACCATCGTGTCGGCAAAAATGTGGCAGTGGATGCTGCACGATCAGTTCGGTATCGTCAACGCGTGGCTCGAAAAGCTCGGGCTCATTTCTCAAAAAATCGCTTGGACGGCGGAGCCCGCCACCGCGATGTGGACTGTGATTGCAGTGGATGTATGGAAGACCACGCCCTTTATGGCGTTGCTCGTGCTGGCCGCACTGCAAACAGTACCCAAAGATTGCTACGAAGCGGCCAAGGTTGATGGCGTACACCCGCTACGCGTGTTCTGGAAAATCACCCTACCGCTCATTCGCAATGCGCTGCTAGTCGCCGTGGTGTTTCGCCTGCTCGATGCGTTGCGCGTATTTGATCTTATTTTCATTCTCACCTCCAACAGTAGCTCCACCATCAGCATGTCCGGTTTCGTGCGCCGCGAAATGGTGGAAAACGGCAATATCGGTTTTGGCTCGGCGGCCTCGACGTCGCTGTTTTTGCTCATCATGCTCTGCGCCGTATTGTTCATCAAAGCGGCAAAAGTAAATCTGGGAGAGCAAACCAAGTGAACCAACGTCCGTTGTGGGGCACGATCACGCTATACGCGCTGGCTGCAATCGTTTTCGCACTTTCTGTGGTTCCATTTATTTATGTGCTGGCGTCGTCGCTCAAAACCGGCAACGCCATTTTTGAGCCCACGTTGTGGCCCAAAACGCCGAGTTTCGATAATTTCGTAGGCCTGTTTTCCGGTAAGCAGCCGTTTGGTCGGCAGTTTGCAAATTCGGTCATGGTTGCCACCATTACCGTAACGTTTGCCATGGCGATCAGCCTCACTGCGGCTTACGCACTGGGGCGCATTCGCTTTAAGGGTAAGGGTTTATTACTACTCGCGCTTTTGGGTGTGAGCATGTTCCCACAAGTCGCTATTTTGTCGGGCATGTTTGAGCTCATGCAAGTGCTGGGAATTTACAACCGAACATTAGGGTTAGTCGTGCCCTACACCGTATTTACCTTGCCTTTTACGGTGTGGATTCTGACCACTTTTATGCGTGATTTGCCAGGCGAGCTCGAAGAGGCCGCGATCATGGACGGCTGCGGCCCCTTGCGCATTATTTTTCAAGTATTTATGCCGCTTTTATGGCCTGCACTAGTCTCCACCGGCCTGCTCGCTTTCATCGGCGCTTGGAACGAATTTTTGTTCGCTATTACATTTGTGATCGATGACACCGCACGCACCATCCCAGTGGGCTTGGGGCTCATCGCAGGCGACAACACTTTTGAGTTACCTTGGGGCAGCATTATGGCCGCCTCGGTTATCGTCACCATCCCGCTTTTGCTTTTAGTTTTAGTGTTTCAAAGAAAAATTATTTCTGGCCTTACCGCTGGAGCTGTTAAAGGTTAATTACTAATCGTTATGTCGAATAAAGCACCTAACAACAATTGGTGGCGCGGTGGCGTCATTTATCAAATCTATCCACGCTCCTTTGCCGACGCCAATGGCGATGGCTGTGGTGATATCCCCGGTATCACTCAGAAATTAGATTACGTTGCCAAGCTCGGTGTCGATGCCATTTGGTTGTCACCAATTTTTAAAAGCCCAATGAAAGACTTCGGCTACGATGTGAGCGACTACTGCGATATCGACCCGATTTTCGGCACACTCGCCGATTTCAAGACGATGGTTGCAAAGGCCCATTCGCTAGGCTTAAAAATCATGATCGATCAAGTGCTTTCGCACACCTCGGATGTGCATCCTTGGTTTATCGAAAGCCGCAGCAGCCGGGATAACCCCAAGGCCGATTGGTACGTATGGGCCGAGCCCAAAGCGGATGGTGCCCCGCCTAACAACTGGCACTCCATTTTTGGCGGCAGTGGTTGGCAATGGGATACCCGCCGTCAGCAATATTATTTGCATAACTTTTTAGCCAGCCAACCGGATGTAAATTTTCACTGCGATGCAGTGCAAGATGCACTTTTAGAAACCGTTAAGTTTTGGCTTGATTTGGGGGTAGATGGTTATCGCCTCGATACGGTTAATTTCTACTTTCACAATAAAAATCTAACCGATAATCCAGCCCGTAAGCCCGACCCGAACAACCACACCGCGTCGCAAACCAATCCGTACATGATGCAATCGCACGTATACGACAAATGTCAGCCGGAAAACTTAGGTTTCCTCAAGCGTTTGCGCTTGTTGGTCGATCAGTATCCGAATACCACCATGGTGGGTGAAATCGGCTCAGACGACAGTTTGGGGCGCATGGCTGAATACACCAGCGGGGGCGATAAGTTGCACATGGCTTACAGTTTTGATTTTCTCGGGCCCGAGCATGGTGCGCGCTATTTACACGGCGTGTTTGATCGTTTCTTTAACGGCGTGGGCAAAGCGGGCTGGCCTTCATGGGCCTTATCAAATCACGATGTGACCCGCGTAGCCACGCGCTGGGGCCGCGCTGGCACGGGCATATTGCGCAATGCGTACGCAATGCAGCTCACGATGCGAGGCACGGCGTGCCTCTATCAAGGCGATGAGCTAGGGTTGCCAGAAGTAGCCATTGCTTACGAAGATTTGCAAGATCCGGTTGGTATCACGATGTGGCCGGAAAATAAAGGCCGAGATGGCTGCCGCACGCCAATGCCGTGGAACGCGACCGATCAAGATTTAGGCTTCGGCTCAGGCGCGACCAAACCGTGGTTGCCTATTGCCGAGAGCCACCGCACACTCGCGCCAAAGGCGCAAGAAGCCGATGCTGGGGCGATGCTGCATTTCGTACGTGGGCTTTTGCACTGGCGCAAAGCCCACAGCGCTTTGTACGATGGCGCGCTGGAGATGTTGCCTGCAGATGATGCGGTGTTGGCCTACCTGCGCGCGGACGGGCAAGAGAAGTTGCTATGTGTGTTTAACTTCTCCGACAAACCGGCAACCTACAACCTACCCTCTGCCATTGCGAATGCGAAAGCCCTTGCCGACACCGGCTTGACTGGCGCTACCATTGCAGGGCAGGTGGTTACGCTCGCACCGTGGGGCGGGGTTATCGCCTCCCTATAAGAAGATTTACTATGTCACGCATTGAATTCAAATCGCTTTGTAAACGCTACGGCCTAAAACTGCCGCTGACGATTAAGAACGCCGATCTGGTCATTGAGCCGGGCGAATTTTGCGTGTTCGTAGGGCCCTCAGGTTGCGGAAAATCTACGTTACTGCGTATGGTGGCAGGCTTAGAAGATATCACTTCCGGTGAGCTTTTGATCGAAGACAAGCGCATGAATGAGACACCGCCTGCGCAGCGTGGCGTGGCGATGGTGTTCCAGAGTTACGCGCTCTACCCGCACATGACAGTGGCAGAAAACATGGCGTTTGGCTTGCGGGTGTTTGGAGCAGATAAGGCGGCGATTGATTTGAAGGTGAACGCCGCCGCCGAGAAGCTGCAACTCACGCCCTTGCTTGCGCGTTTGCCAAAAGAACTCTCAGGTGGGCAACGCCAGCGGGTTGCCATTGGCCGCGCAATTGTGAAAGAGCCAAAAGTATTTTTGTTCGATGAACCGCTGTCGAATTTGGATGCGGCCTTGCGCGTACAAACCCGCTTGGAAATTGCCAGGCTGCATAAGCAAATCGGCTCGGCCAGCATGATCTACGTCACCCACGATCAAGTGGAGGCGATGACCTTGGCCGACAAAATTGTGTTGCTTCACACGGGCGCTGATATCGAAGCCCACGGCAGTATCGCGCAAGTCGGCCCACCGATGACGCTTTACCATCACCCCGCCAGCGTGTTCGTCGCTGAGTTTTTAGGTTCACCCAAAATGAATTTACTGCCCGCCACTCTCAGCGCGGCTGAAGCCCAGCACGCGCGCGTGAACGTGGGTGGGCGCGCGTTCGCCGCACAAGTAGATGCCCGCAACGCCGCAACCGGCGGCGCAACGCGCATCGGCGTGCGGCCCGAGCACATCAAGGTGAGCCCCACGGCAGGCGAGAACACGATTGAAGGTACAGTGCAACACACCGAGCAATTGGGCGATTGCACTTTGCTCTATATCGATCTCGGTCACAGCCTGCCTACGATCACCGTGAAGCTCGAAGGCAGCCAGGTGCGCCACGCCACCGGCGCACGTATTCACCTGCGCTTCGCTGCCGAGCATCTGCATTTCTTCGGCAGCGATGGTCGTGCAGTCCCGCGCACCGCGACGATTGCGTAGCAGCCGTTCTTAAAAAAAGTAAAAATACCTGCGGCGCAAAAACAGCATTTTTTGGGAGATATCTTCCAAAAAATATCGTTTTTACGCCGCAGGGTTTGAGTAAAAACGCCCCGCGCTACCCGTGCGCACTGCCCACATACGCGGGCGCAGGCTGCGTGAAATACGCATGCAAAATTTGGTACGCCATTTTGTAATTTTTTTGCTGAAAGCTGGCGTGGGAAATACCGTTCATCACCGTGAATTGTTTATCCGCGTGCGGCAGGCGTTTGAAAAATTCAATCAAATCATCCATCGCGGCGATGCCATCGTATTGGCCGCGTAAGATGAGCGTGGGCACGGGAATTTTTGTCGGGTCTACCACTGGTAGCTTCGAACACATATCGATGTATGTTCCATTCGGCATCGAATCGTCGTAAGACAAAATCGCATCGGCAAATGCCTCAATCGTGGGCTTATCTGCGCAATCGGGATGGTCGCGCTCGAAGATGGAATAGACAAATGCGCGGTCAATCGGGCGGCGTTTGTTTTTGATGAACTCAGGCAGTTTTTTGCGCCGCTGCTCCAATGTAGGCGCGCCCTCACCCGTCCACACGAACGCATCCAGCGCTAAGCGGGAAACGCGATCTGGATTGCGTTGGGCGAAGAGCGCGGCGCGCAGCGCGCCCGACGAGATGCCGTAAGTTAAAAATGAGGTGATGCCACGGGTTTTGGCGATGTAATCGGTGGCGGCTTTCAAATCATCCGCACCATTAGAAATATCGCAATAAATGTCGCGGGATTTCGTGGAGCGCCCGTAGCCTTCCATATCCACGCACCAGCACACAAAACCACGCTCGGCAAACCAATCCATCACCGACGAATCGGGCCGACCGGGCACGGTTAAATCAAACGTGGGCCGCGACGCCATCGAGGAGCCATGCACCCACAACACGGCAGGCTTTCCCTCGGGCGAGCCAACGTATTTTTCCCACAGATAAAGTTTTACGTCGTCGCCTTTTTGGGTCCAGTGTTCGATGCCGGTTACTTTTGTATTGCTCATGTTTATTTTCTATAAAAATATTTAGTCAATTTTTGCATTGGTTTCACGCACGATTTTTGCCCAACGATCCCGTTCGAGACGAAAAAACGAAGCGAATTCCGCGCTGGTGCTCCCCACCACCTCAAGGCTGCCTTTGTTCATGTAGGCTCTAACTTCGGGGCTTGCAAGGGCGGCGGCGCACTCCCGTTGCAAGCGCTCCACAATGGCCACAGGCGTACCCTTTGGCGCGAGCAGGCCCATCCACACATACGCGGAAAATCCAGGCGCAATGGATTCGGCCAATGTAGGCACATCTGGCAGTTGTGGCGAACGGTTGTCACCCGAAACCGCCAACGCGCGCAGCTTGCCAGCTTTAATGTGCCCCAACATACCGGCAATGCCGGGCATCGAGACCAGCACTTGCCCGCCCACTAAATCGGTGGTGGCCTGCCCGCTGCCTTTGTAGGGGATGTGGTTCAATTTGGTATCGGTCATTGACGCGAGCATGGCCATAAATAAATGTTGACCGCTGCCGTTGCCAGAGGAAGCGTAGTCCACCTTGCTCGGGCGCTCTTTGATGGCGGCGATGAACTCCTGCACAGTTTTTGCAGGAAACGACGGGTGCACCACCAGCACCGCAGGCTCACGGCCGAGTAGCGAAATCGGCGCGAAATCCTCAATCGGATCAAATGGTAACTTGCTATAAAGCGAGGCGCTAATCGCGTTCGTTTGCGAGGCGAGCAGCAGCGTGTAGCCATCCGGTGCGGATTTTGCGACTTGATCCGTACCAATCGTAGCGCCCGCGCCGGGCTTGTTTTCAACAATCACTTGCTGGCCGAGCCGTTTTGACAGCTCCTGTGCAATCGCACGCGTAGGGCCATCCACTGCGCCACCGGCGGAGAACGGCACGACAATACGAATGGGGCGGTTGGGATACTCTTGGGCAATGCCGCCGCTAGCGGCGCTGAGCCCTAGCAAGAAGATAACAAGCCTACGCAAACTGTTCATTTCAACCTTTCGAGGACGCAAAAGCGGCGAAAATCTGAGAACGTAAAACCTCTTATTTTTACGAGATATTCGCCAAAAAATGCTTCTTTTGCGCCGTAGGTATTCCCTTATTTCACCGCGTTGCGCTGCCGCGCAGCGGTTGCCTCTTCACCTCAGAAAACGCCTCGCGCACGCGAACCCATAAAATCGTGCAATGAAGATCTCAGTTGAACTCAAGCGCGCCTATTTGTTGCTGAACCACGGCCCCACGGTGTTGGTATCGGCGTCCCACGACGGGTGCGAAAATGTGATGGCTGCCGCCTGGAACACGGCGCTGGATTTTGTGCCTCCAAAGGTGTGCGTGGTCATCGACAAAAAAAGTTACACCCGTGAGCTAATTGAGGCAAGTGGCACGTTCGCGCTCTCCGTACCTACGCAAAATTTAGCGAACATCACCACGCAAGTGGGCAGTAAAAGCGGGCGGGGCATTCGCAAAATTTCGGAAATGGGCGTTGCAACCTTCGCCTCCGAGCACATCGCTGCGCCGCTAATCGCGGGCTGCGCAGGTTGGCTCGAATGCAAGCTGTTGCGCGAGCCTGAAATGCAGGCGAAATACGATTTATTTTTCGGCGAAGTAGTCGCCGCCTGGGCCGACCCGCGCGTGTTTATTGAAAATCGCTGGCAGTTTGATGATGAAAAACACCCCGGCATGCGTACCATTCACCACATCGCGGCTGGACATTATTTTGTAGCGGGCGCGCAAGTGAGCGGGCATGCAAACTAAACAATACCTGCGGCGCGAAAAGGCCGCTGTTTCCACTTTATCTCCCGAAAAATGAGCGATATCTTAAATAAAATACTGGCTACGAAAGCCGAAGAAATTGCCCGCGCGAAGCAAAGTATTTCCGCTACGCAGTTGCGGTATGAGGCTTCACGCAGCACCTCCGATGTGCGCGATTTCGTAGGCGCTATTGAACAAAATATTGCGAAAGGCCGCGCCGGGGTGATTGCGGAAATCAAAAAAGCCAGCCCGAGCAAAGGCGTGATCCGAGAGCATTTCGATCCGAGTGCGATTGCAAAAAGCTACGAAGCAGGCGGCGCAGCCTGCCTTTCTGTGCTAACCGATGTGCAGTATTTTCAAGGCGCGCCAGAGTATTTAACGATGGCCCGCAACGCTTCTTCCCTGCCCGCGCTGCGCAAAGATTTCATCGTCGATCCGTACCAAATAGATGAAGCCCGCGTGATGGGTGCGGACGCGATTTTGCTCATCGTATCCGCACTTGAACTCACCCAAATGCAAGAGCTTGAGCACCATGCCCACGAGTTGGGTATGGCAGTGTTGGTAGAAGTGCACGATGCAGCCGAGCTTGAGCTCGCATTGCAATTGAAAACAGCGCTCTTAGGCATTAACAACCGTAATTTGCGCACCTTCGAAGTATCGCTTCAAACCACGCTCGATTTGCTACCGCACATCCCCCAAGGCAAACGCGTAGTCACCGAAAGCGGCATCCTCGCTTCGGAAGATGTAGCGAAAATGCGCGCAGCGAATGTGCATGCATTTTTGGTGGGCGAAGCGTTTATGCGCGCGGAGGAGCCGGGTGAAGCGCTGAGGGCGTTTTTCGCGTAGGAAATTTTTATTCGACGCGCTTACCCATCCACCGGCTGCGCAGGCGTATCCAACTTCAGTTGATAAAACGCTAAATCTAACCAGCGCCCGAACTTAAACCCTGCTTCTTTAATCGTGCCGCTGTGGGTAAAACCAAGGCTTTCGTGCAGCGCGATACTGCCAGCGTTTTCTGTATCAATGCCGCCAATGAGTACGTGCAAATCTTGCGCGCGTGCCGCATCAATTACTTTCAGTAACAGCGCGCGGCCTAAGCCTTTGCCGCGATGCTTCGGGTGCACATACACCGAATGTTCGACCGAATATTTGAACGCGGGAAAAGCCCGAAACGTGCCGTAGCTTGCGAAACCTAGCAACGTACCCGCTTCGTCCACAGCACCGATCACGGGAAAATTACCTCCGGCTTTCGCCTTAAACCACAGCGCCATCGTCTCCATCGTGCGGGGTTTGTATTCATAGAGCGCAGTGGAGTTCAAAATCGCATCGTTAAAGATTTCGAGGATGGACGCGGCATGTGCGTCGTAAGTGCAGGCAATAAATTTCATAGTTTTTTAGCGAATAATTCTTAAAACCCGCGGCGCAAAACAAGCCACTTTCCAGGATTATCTCCTGAAAAAGTACCGATTTTTCGAACGCGTTTGTTCACCTATGTCACCGCCTTCACCGCATTAAATTCCGAGCGCAAATATTCGCGCTCGTCCATCACGGCGCGCAAGTGTTCTACTGCGTTCCAAATATCTTCGAAACCAATGTACAGCGGCGCGAAACCGAAACGAATGATATCCGGCGTTTGCGCATCACCTTTGCGGTAGTCTCCAATCACGCCGCGCGCGATCATCGCTTGCATAATCGCGTAGCCATGTGTGGGGTGATTTAGGCAAATTTGGGAGCCCCGCTTTTTATGTTCGCGCGGCGTGATGAGTGACAGGCCGTGCGCGCCGCAGCGGGTTTCAACCAAGTCAATGAACAAATCCGTGAGCGCGAGCGACTTCTCGCGCAACGCGTTCATGCCGCCAAGGGGCATGCTCGCTTCAAACCCATCCAGCCCACACTCAAACGCTGCGGTAGAAATAACAGGTGGTGTGCCACACAAATACTGGCTGATGCCTTTTACCGGCTCATACTGTGGGATAAATGCAAACGGCGCAGCGTGGCCATACCAGCCGGTAAGCGGCTGCAAGGCTTGATCCTGGTGGCGTGGGTGTACCCATAAAAACGCAGGCGCACCGGGGCCACCGTTTAAATATTTATAGCCGCAGCCCACAGCGAAATCTGCGCCGTCGGCGTTTAATTTCACTTCCACCGCACCAGCGCTGTGGGCTAAATCCCATACCGCGAGCGCGCCGGCTGCGTGGGCCGCTTGCGATAGCGCGGCCATGTCGTGCATAGCGCCGGTGCGGTAGTTCACTTGCGTGAGCATGAGTACGGCCGTGGTGGCATCGAGCGAGGCCACAATCTCCTCGGCACGCACCAACTTCAAGGCGAAGCCGCGCTCACGAGCCAAGCCTTCGGCGATGTAGTTATCCGTTGGAAAGTTGCTGCGTTCGCTCACAATCGTGGTGCGCTTCGCATCCCAGTTGCGAGCAATAGTGAGCGCGGCGTGCCGCTCTTTATAACGAGTTACAGCAGTGCTGTCCGTCACCACAACTTCGCCCGCATTCGCGCCGATCCAGGGGCCCAGCTTATCGCCCAAGCGCTGCGGCATCGTAAACCAACCGGCTTCATTCCACGAGCGAATTAAGCCTTGCCCCCATTCCTTTTCCACCACCTGGGCAATCCGCGCAGGTGCCGCTTTGGGCAAAACGCCTAACGAATTGCCGTCGAGATAAATCACCCCTGGCGGAATCTGAAAGAGTTCGCGCAGCGCGCGTAAAGGGTGTGCCGCATCGCGGGCTTGGCAGTCTTGGAGAGTCATGAGGTGCGCTTTCGGTAATCTTCGCATTTTTGCAAATGTGGCGCGCGCACGCGCGCATTGTGCCGTTTATCGGCGGCGCGGGTTCTTCGTCAACGGCACCTGTCGCGTTCCCGTTACGGCATCACGCTCAGCCGCACGCGCATGGTGCGCCGAAGGCTTACCCAGGGGAATAACTATGAATTTCGAAATCAACCGCCGTGACTTTTTAACAAGCTCCGCAAAGCTAGGTGCTGCGGCAGCGACTGTGGCAGCGGTGCCTGCCGCACTCGCCGCTACGATGAATGCAGCCCCCGAAAGCACGCACACGGATTTATTGCGGGCCTTGGGCACGCGCATTGGCCTCGATGCGGCTGCTGAAATCGGCTCGTTTGGTGAGCCGCTCTCCGTGCAGTATTTTGATGCTGCTGGCGCGAGCGTAGATTCATTGCGCGAAGGTATTGAAGATGGTGCGCGCATGGGTGTGAGCTGTGGTGTGGTCTGCGTAGAGTCCTCCCTGCCTTACAGCGACGTGCTGGGTATTGCGTACTTCCGCGACCCACTCACTGGGCGCACAGCACGCGTAGAAATTTTGCCTTCCGCACTCACGCAAATTGAGCTCATCTCGCAAGGCACGCGCTCGGGCAGCTTACAAAAGCAAGCGCTCATGAGTATGTCGGCTGATTCACTTTACGCGTTTACTGCGGCTTCTTCGCTGCGGTTTGGGTAAAAAATGCGGTTGCTAAATTAATAACGCGGGCTTACAGGTGGCGTTTGCCACAACACAACCTGCGATGCAAAAAACGGTATTTTTAAGGAGATTTCTCCCAAAACATGCTCTTTTTGTGCCGCAGGTTTTTTCACTTATTTACCGTCTAAACTTGCGTGAAATTCTTTTGCGTTCACGCCATGACCCAGTACGATTTCAATACCCCGATTGACCGCCGCAATGTGGGCGCAATGAAGTGGGACAAATACGCAGGCAAAGATGTTTTGCCAATGTGGGTGGCGGATATGGATTTCCCAGGGCCACCGCAAATCAACGCGGCAATTGCTGCGCACATGCAGCATGGCGTGTACGGCTACACGCGCGACGAATGGTCTAACACAAAAGTCAGCGCGTACCTCGAACGGCAATACGCATGGAACGTTGCGCCCAACGAAATCGTCACAGTGCCCGGGCTTGTGTGTGGACTGAATGTGACTACACGCGCTTTTGCAAACGCGGGCGAAGGTGTGATGACGGTAACTCCAGCGTATCCACCGTTTATGTCTGCTGCGGTAAATCAAGGGCGGGTTTCGCAGCAAGTAAAAATGCATGGCGATGGAGCGGTGTGGTCGCTTGATTTCGCCGCAATGGAAGCGGCAATTCAACGCCATGGCCCAAACCGCACGCGTTTATTTATGCTCTGCCATCCGCACAACCCGACAGGGCGGGTGTGGACGCAGGCCGAGTTGCAGGCCATCGCCGCATTTTGCGAACGGCACGATTTGATCGTATGTAGCGATGAAATTCACTGCGACTTAATTTTGGATGGCGCAGTACAAGTGCACGTACCGTTCGCTAAAGCCTGCCCCGCCCTCGCTGTACGCACGGTTACGCTCATGGCACCTTCAAAGACCTACAACGTGGCGGGCTTAGGTGCGGCGATTGCGGTGATTCAGGATGAAACGCTGCGGCGCAAATTTGAAATAGCGAAAGCGGGCATCGTGCCGCATGTGAACGTATTGGGGCATATCGCGATGATGGCGGCGTGGTCGGGCGAATGCGAAGCGTGGCGTCTGCAATGTCTTACGCATTTGCGTGGCAATGGCAAGCGCTTGGTCGCAGCGATCAACGATATTCCAGGTTTGAAATGCGCGCTACCGCAAGCCACCTATTTGCTCTGGGTAGATTGCCGCGCACGCTTCCCCGATAGCGCAGGCAAAGCGTTTGAAGCGATTGGGCTGGGGCTGAACGAGGGCGCAGATTTTGGTTGGCCCGGGTTTGTGCGGTTTAATTTTGGGTGCACGGGCGCGACGATTGATGAGGCCATTCACAAACTGCAGCGCTTGCGTTGAAGCAATTCTCCTCTCCCTGAACGAGAGAGAACTGTGTTCAAAGTCAAGCGCGAGACGCATAAAAGTGTTTCGCTCAAGGCTGTGGATAACTTGGGTCATACGGTTTACCGGATTTGATGACCGCGATAATGATCGACAGCATCTTGTGCATACAAGCCACGATCACCACTTTTTTCGCTTTCCCGGTTTTGAGCAAGCGCTCGCGCATGGCTTTGATGTTCGGATCAAAGCGCATCGCGCTCAGTGTGGCCATATACAACGCTGAGC
>JANMDS010000499.1:0-5639 GCA_031376405.1 Betaproteobacteria bacterium | reverse complement strand
GAAATTGACAAGGTTGCGCGCAAAAGCGAAAACCCTTCCATTACCCGCGATGTGTCTGGCGAAGGTGTTCAGCAAGCGTTGCTTAAATTGATTGAAGGCACCACCGCCTCGATCCCACCCCAGGGCGGGCGTAAGCATCCGAATCAAGATTATGTGCAGGTCAATACCGCACAAATCTTGTTCATTTGCGGCGGCGCGTTCGATGGGCTGGAAAAGGTCATTCGCCAGCGCACACTGAAATCCGGTATGGGCTTTGGCGCAGCGGTAGTGAGCCCGGATGATCGAGCGAGCGTGAGCAAAGCGTTCGCTGAGTGCGAGCCGGAAGATCTGATTAAATTTGGTTTGATTCCCGAATTTGTCGGGCGTTTGCCTGTGCTCGCAACCCTAGGCGAGCTCGATGAAGCGGCGCTCATCAAAATTTTGACCGAACCGCGCAATGCGCTCATCAAGCAATACCAAAAGTTGTTTGCCATGGAGGGCGTGGAGCTCGAAATTCGCCCCGCAGCGCTTAACGCGATTGCCAAGAAAGCGCTTGCTCGCAAAACCGGCGCTCGCGGTCTGCGCTCAATTTTAGAAGGCACGCTGCTCGACACGATGTACGATATCCCGACCGAGCAAAACCTGAAAAAAGTAGTGGTCGATGAGTCTACTATCGCTAACGGCACTAAACCGTTAATGCAATACGCCGAGCCCAAAGTAGCCTGATTTTTCGCTCATTTTTCGGGAGATAATCTTGAAAAATGGGTCATTTTTCGCCGCAGGTTTTATGCCCATTACGGCGTAAACAAGGCTTCCGCGCTTGTCTGCGTAATCGTTACCCGATTTCCTTTTTGCGCGCGAATCGCAATCGCTGCCCGCGTGCCATCTTTAGAAAGCGCCGTCGCGTCAATGTGGCCTGAACCGAGGGCAACGCTGCGCTGCGTCGCGGTATCGAGTAGCCGCACTTTGGGCCAAGCCGGCTGCAGCGGATTGGGCGCTTGCAACACGAGCGTGGTACCGGTGTAAGAAGCGCCGCGCAGTACTTCGTTATCCTCTACTGCAGCAGCGGCTCGCAAGCCTTGCGCGATCAAGAGTGCGCTGGGTTTGGTCGCGAAGAGCGTCTCCCCATTCCCCGCGTAGATCGCGTCAAATCCATCTGGAACTACCAGAGGCAATTTGAGCCCGTCCAGAGGTGCCCAGGCGTTCGTGGTGCCGCCAGCATGGTCAAAATTAAACACAATATCACCCAAGGGAGAGAATCCGATTTCGGCATTGCGCGCACGACCCAGCGCAGCAATCGGCTCGCCGTTTAGATCAAAAAGCAACAGATCGAGCCCGCCGTTGACACTGGGTGAAGAAACAATAATCCGTTCGGCGAACAGATGTACATCGGCGTCCCGATAAGTTCGGGGCAACGCGACGTTGAGCTTTACCTCGCAAGTTAGTGGTGCAAAAACTTGCAGCATTGACCCATTGGTTTGCGAAATGATATGTGTTCGATCATGGGTGAACCAAGCTTTGCCTGGGACGCTACAGCGCGGCTCGAGCGTAGTATTGGAGTTTGGAGAAAAACTCGTCCATCGCCCGTTAACTTGTGCCAGCGCGACGAGTGTGTTTTCCACATACGCGATGTCCACATCGCGTGGTGAATCGATCACGTATCGGGAGAACTCCGCGGCGAATACCTGCGGCGCAAATAGGGCACAAATCGCCCAATATTTCCTGAAAAAACTACCGCAAATACGCAAACAAAAATATCCCAAGCATCAGGCCAACAATGGCAAGCTTTGCAACGGTGCCCAGCATCAACCCCACCCAGGCTCCAATGCCTACCTTAGTTGCGTGACCAGTGGCGTGGCCGATGCTTTCACGCGGGTTTTTACGTTGGTGTAAGAGCTCCCCAGCTACCGCGCCGACGAAGGGCCCAATTAGCAAGCCAATCGGAAACAGCAATAAGCCACCAAATGTGCCCAATCCGGCGCCGATCATCGCAAGCTTACTCGCACCAACGCGCTTAGCACCCAGCATCGTTGCAAAAAACTCCACCGCGAACGTGAGCATGGTGAGCACGCCCAAAATGGCGAGCGTGCCCCAGCCGACTTTAGTGAACTGCGTGTCGTAAGCGGCGAGAATGAATCCGCCCAACACCAAGGTAATGCCGGGCAAACCGGGAAGCACTATGCCTACGAGTCCCACCACAATCAACACGACGGCGAGGATCAATAATCCACTCATTTATTGGCCGGCGCAGAGCGCAGCGCGTAGGCTTTACCGTCGCGGAACAAATACTCCACTCGAAGCGTAGCCTCACCGCTCTCGCCTTTAAAGGTGTATCCCACGACGGCGATTTTCTCACCGACTTTGATCGGGGCGACTTGCCAGGCATCCATCCGTGAGAGTGGTGCAAATTCGATCTCCCAGGTGCTACGCGACCTTTTGGGCGGCGAAGCTTTTGCCCTCACTGTGGACGCGTCTACCGCCGCTGTTTGCGCCGGAATCGGGATGGATTTGATGCTGGCCGGTAGCGTTGCGCCATCCACGTCCAACATAAGTTCGGCGTGTGGGTTTTGCCATTTCACGGATTTAACTGTGCCTTGCAAAAAGATGGGCGCAGCCTCATCGAAGCTCGACCAACCGTGGTGCGCATGGAGATTTGCCACAAAAACCAATGCAATCGCGCCGCAGATATTTCGGGATAGATTTTTCATGAGACCTTAATGATCGTAGTTTAAATGTACGCAATCATCCGCCCAGAGGCTACGATTGCCACCCATATCAAAATTGAAACGAAGGCCTGCACGCGGGTAACGCCGTCGGGTTCAGCCAGCCCACCACGGGTATGCAGCATGGCCGCGTTAATGCCCACCAAGCACAACAATACAATCTTTAGAACAAAGGCTTTGTTGCCAATGAGATCACCGGCGCGGGCAAAAAACATCGTGAGCCCCGATGCGGCGGCAATGCAAAACCCCAGTAATGTCCAAGGTAACACCGCTATTGAAAGCACTACTGCAGGTAAGTTCGAAAGTCCGAACGCGCGCACCCCCAACAGCCGCAAATCGACAATGAGCAGGCTGCCCAAAAGCGTGCCTAATCCTAAAATATGGATGATTTCTAGTGTTGGGTAGGCGTACGAATTGGTGCGCAACCACACCGCAAAAGGCAATTGCGTGAGCGCAATAAGTGGGGTAGACGCAACCACGAGTTTCGTTTCTTTATTACCGCAGCCACTTGTTGCGAGATCCGGTCACGGCTAGTCCGCTGCCTTCACCGCGTGGGCTGCATTCGCCGCAACTAAACCTTTTTTGCGCAGCATGGGCTCCACCGTGGCATCGCGGCCACGGAATGCGCGATAGGTTTCTTGCGGAGCCACCGTGTTCCCCGCACTGTAAATGTGTTTGAAGAGCTTCTTGGCGAGGGTGGGTTCAAATGGATTGCCCGCTTCGGTGAAGGCTTCAAACGCATCGGCATCGAGTACTTCGGCCCATAAATACACGTAGTAGCGGCTGGCGTAGTAATCTCCCGAAAACAAATGTCCGAAGTGCGCGAGCTCGTGGCGGGGCTTCATGTGAGCAGGCATGCCAATGGCGGCGAGGGTTTCCGTTTCAAACGCAGCAATGTCCAAGCCTGCGAAATCGGATTTGCTGTGCAGCTTCAGATCAAGTAACAAACTTGAGGTGGCTTCGACCGCTTCGAGGCCTTGGTTTACTGTTTTGGCGCGTAGCAGTTTCGCGATGAGCGTATCGGGGATGGTCTCGCCGGTTTTCACATGTTTGGCGTGTTTTTTGAGCACCTCCGGGGTAAACGCCCAGTGCTCGAAGAGTTGAGAAGGTAACTCTACGAAATCTTGCAACACGTTTGTGCCACTCAAGCGTTCATAAGGTGAGTCAGAGAGTAGTCCATGCAAGCCATGCCCAAATTCATGGAACATCGTGCGCACATCATCGAACCCCATGAGCGCAATTTCGCCAGCCGCTGGCTTCGGAAAATTATTGGTGTTCAACACAATGGGCACTTCTCCGCCGTCGTGTCGGGTTTGCTCTCGCAAATAGCTCATCCAAGCGCCGCTGCGCTTAGAGGGGCGGGCGTAGTTATCGGTGATAAATACGCCTTGAAGCGACCCGTCCGCGCGGTGTACTTCGTACAGTGTTGCGTCTGGGTGATACAACGCAAAGCCTTTTTTCTCCGTAAAACGCACGCCGAAGAGCTGCTGCGCGCAATCGAACATCGCGTGCGTCATCGCAATGAGTGAAAAATACGGTTTTACCTCGTCATCGGAAATCGCGTACTTTTGTTGACGCAATTTTTCGGCGTAGTACCGCCAATCGGATACGGTAACGGTTTCGACGCCATCGGCTTTGGCAATCTGGGAAATTTCGGCATACTCAGAGCGTGCCCGCGCGGTAGCAGCCGGCCACACTTTGTCTGCAAGAGCCTGCACCGAAGCAGGCTTGCCCGCCATGGTATCGGCCAGCGAATATTCTGCGAAATTGGCGTAGCCCATGAGCGCCGCTTGCCGTTGCCGCAAGGTCAAAATTTCTTGGATGAGCGGTGCGGTTTTTGCCGCAGCGTTCATATTGCCGCGCAGGCGAAATGCTTCCATCAATTTTGCGCGGAGGGTTTTATCTTCCGCGAAACTCAATACGGCCCCCACTACTGAGCGCGAGGCATTGAACGCGTATGGCGCAGAAAGCTTTTTGGTTTGTGCGGTTTCTTTGGCCGTGCTGCGCAGCCAAGCGGGCAACCCAGCGAGCTGCTTTTCATCGGAAACGGGCAGGGCGTACTCGGCTTCGTCTTTCAACACGCGCTGCGAAAACTCGGTATGCAACGTGGCGAGCTTTTCCGCGTTCGCTGCAAATTGGGCGCGGGCATCGCCTTTGAGTTGCGCGCCTTGGAGCGTGAAATCAAGGTGAATCCGTTCGATCAAACGGATTTCTACTGGGCTCAATCCGCGCGCACCGCGTTGCGAGAACACTTCATGAACCCGCGCAAACAACACTTCATTCAAATACACCGCACTGTTATGCGCAGCCAATTTTGGCGACATCGTCCGCTCGACGGCTTGCAGCGCCTCGTTGGTATGCGAGCCGGCCATATTGGAAAATAAGTTCGAAAGTCGCTTGAGCGATTGTCCCGCACCATCTATCGCGACTACGGTATTTACAAATGTTGCAGGCGAAACATTGTGCGCAATGCGATGGAGCTCGGCAATATGCTCGCCACAAGCGCAAGTAAAAGCAAGCTCATAATCAGTGGGGGTGATCTGCTCGAATGGTGGTAAACCATGCGGTGCATTCCAAACAGAAAGCAGAGGGTTGGCGCGTTCCATTAAATTTTCTCGAATTTGATAGTCTTTTTGGAGTGTACGGCGAATTTGTATTGGGAAAACCGTGCCCAAGTTTGGAGAATTATGCTTAAAAAACAACAATTTGCGCCACGGGTATTGCTGCATCGCAATATCCAAGTAATCCGTAACTAGTAAATATCCTGCAACATGCTAGGTAACGAAACCCCACCAATTTGGCATTAGTCAAACGCAAATAGTTAGAGTACACCCGTGGTTAACAACAAAATTTGGGGCAAAAAGATGAAATATTCTCTCTCTCTCTCTCTCTCTCTCTTGCAATCGTGGTGGGTAGCCCTCTGGTCAGCGCACAAAC
>JANMDS010000412.1:0-5069 GCA_031376405.1 Betaproteobacteria bacterium | reverse complement strand
CTCAAAAGCTTCTATGATTTTGTGGGGCATGGGCATCTCGCAGCACACCCACGGCACCGATAACGCACGATGTTTAATCGCGCTCTCACTGGCCACTGGGCAAATCGGCAAACCGGGCTCGGGCCTGCATCCACTGCGCGGGCAAAACAATGTGCAAGGCGCGTCGGATGCGGGGTTGATCCCGATGATGCTGCCAGATTATCAGCGGGTGGACAACCCCGCAGCGCGCGCACGGTTCGAAATGCTTTGGAATACCAAGCTCGATGATTTGCCCGGGCTCACCGTGGTGGAAACGTTGCGCGCTGCCGCTTCGGGCGAAGTAAAAGGCATGTACGTAATGGGCGAAAACCCCGCGATGTCTGACCCCGATATTCAACATACGCGCGAGGCGCTCGTGAACTTGGAGCACTTAGTCGTCCAAGATATTTTCATGACCGAGACCGCGTGGTTGGCCGATGTGGTGTTGCCCGCTACGGCGTGGCCGGAAAAAAACGGCACGGTGACGAACACCGATCGGCTCGTGCAAATGGGCCGCAAAGCCATCGAGCCACCGGGCGAGGCACGCGAAGATTTGTGGATACTGAACGAATTGGGCAAGCGGCTGGGCTTAGACTGGCACTACGACCACCCTCGCGTCGCGTTTGAAGAAATGCGCCAGGGCATGGACTCAATTGCTGGTATTTCGTGGGCACGGCTTGAGCGTGAAGGCGCGCTGGTGTACCCGTGCGCAAGCGAGGAAGAGGCCGGTGAACCCGTCGTGTTCCGCAGCCAATTTCCGCGTGTGGGCGGGCGGGCACAATTTGTTCCGGCCGATTTCATTCCCGCCGCCGAGCAGCCGGATGCAATGTATCCATTCATCCTAATTACTGGGCGGCAGCTCGAACATTGGCACACGGGCTCAATGACGCGGCGGGCAACGACGCTAGATGCCTTAGAGCCAAGCGCCACGGTGAGCATTCATCCGCTTGACTTAGCTGCTCTCGGGGGATTTGCGGGGACGTCATTGTCGATCACATCAAGGCGCGGCACGATTACGCTTGCTGCGCGGGTTGACGATGGTGTGCCGCAGGGCGCGGTGTTTATTCCTTTCGCTTACGCAGAAGCGGCCGCAAATGTGTTAACTAATCCCGTGCTGGATCCCGTCGGGAAAATACCGGAGTTCAAATACTGTGCGGTTTCTGTACAAATTTCTACCTAGACAACGTAAAATTTTGAGTCGAATTAGTTGATGAGGAGTGGGAAGTGAGTGCAAACGCAGTGACCCCGATTTCGGATGCCGCCGGTGCGGTGAAGCTTGGCTCCTCCGCGCAAGAGCTCGACCTTGTAAGAGAAGTGCTTTTTGGCGCGGAAAAGCGCCAAACCAGCGAAGAAGTCAGTCAACTCAAAACCCAACTCGCGCAAACGAACGAGCGCTCCGCCAAGCAAATGGCCGCTGCGGAGCAAAGCTTTAACGACAAACTCTCTACGCTTACAACCCAAACCCAAGCCCGCATGGCCGCGCTTGAAACTACAGTAACGGGCAATCGGGAAGCGGCGAGCGCTGCGCTGAATCAACTGCGGGCAGCGCTGCAAGCCCAACACGATGCGTTTGCCAAAATGCTTGCCGATGAACGTCAGGCTGCGGATGCGCGACAAGCCGCGTTTGTGGCGCACATTCGCAATGCGCTGGACGCGCTCGGCGGAACCAAAAAAGCTTAATTTTTTTACAAATTTATGTCCGCGCCGCCGCCGTCGATTGCCGACGTGCCGATGTCAGACGATGCCAAGCTCGCCTTATTGCGCGCCGTGGCGGCGGGGCATTTGCGCGAAGAAGTTGTCGCACTCAACGCGCGACTCAGTCAATTTGAAAAACTCTTTGCAACAAACCAAAATGTCGTAGATTTTGTGGCAACCGCGCTCCCGCAGGCGATGCAACAAGCGCATATGCCACGCACGCGTCCCCATCTCGATGCCGCCATGGGCGACCCATGGATCGGTGCGGCAAGCTACGCTGCGGAACACAAATTAGAAGGTGCAACGCAAGCACTTTCGCCCATTATCTTGCCAGCCATCGGACAGGCCGTAAAAGAGCGTTTGGCCGCACTCTCAAAGGCGATGGAGCGGGCATCCCCAGCGCGCCGCGTGCAATGGAAAATTAAGAGCTTGCAAACGGGGCTTCCGCTTGAAACGGTCATGGAGCAAGACTTAGATCCGTTTCGGGTGCATAGCTTGTTAGCAGTGGAAATGCCTGCGGGTAATTTGCTCGCTTCCTATCGCGTACCGGAGGAAGGTGATGCGGCCAATTCAGATTCGAAATCTGCGGAACACGCCGAGGACGACGCCTATGCAACGGCCGCGTTGCTCACCGCATTGCGCAGCTTCGTACGCGACGCAGGCATTGGTGCAGGGCAGGGTGAGCTTTCTTCCATTGATGTGGGTAAACGCACCCTACACATCGGTCAGCAAGGCTCGCTCATGGTGGCGGTGGAGGCCAGTGGTTCCTTGGCGCTGGATCTCGAACCTTCCATGCATTCGGAGCTTTTCCCCGCGCTGAGGAGCGCTAAATCGCTAGACGATAGGCGGGCGGTGTTGGCGCGGTGGAGAACGGGTGCAACAGATAAAACTAAGCCTAAATCTCCTTCGGCGCTTAAGCTTATTTTGCTTATTTGCTTGGCTTTACTTGCTGGGCTATGGTGGGCGAAGCGCGCTGTCGAGCAGACTGATATCGCGCGTACCCTTTCGCGATTACGCAGCGCGCCGGGCGTGGCTTCAGCGAGTTATCAGCGCGTTGACGGTGGCTGGCAGCTGTTCGTGGCTGCGGACCCGTTGGCGCAGGTGGAGCCTATCGTTCAAGACGGGTTAATTCCCCGCCAGAAGATCGGACTCTTAGTCGATCCGGTGCTCTCGCTTGATCCGACCAGCACAGCCCGTGCTCTGGAACAAACGTTACCGCCGCCGGTAGGGGTAAGGTTAGTGGTGACCCGCACCGAAGTAAGGGTGCTTGGCACAGCGGCGAAAGAATATTTTGAGGCGCTTCGGCAGCACCCGCGCGTCCGACTTTCTAACCTCACCGTTACGGGGCAAACGAGCACAATTGCCGCCACCGTGACAAACTAGCTTTGTGAAAAATTCAAACGCACGTTCGATGTCCACATTTCATCGCTTTTTCTCGCGAGCAGCCGAGCGCTGCGCATGAGCGCTGCGAAGAAAATTTGTGTGCTTGGTATGTTTGGCGCGGGAAAAACGAGCCTGGTAGACCGCGTTGCCTTTGACCGGTTTAGCGCAGACTACAAAACAACAATTGGGGTGCGACCTGTGCCGGCTACGCTGGGCGAAGGAACCCCGTCGGCTCAGCGCGTAGTGCTCTGGGACATCGCGGGCGAATCAGAAATTAGTCGATTGACGCGTACCTACTTAACAGGAGCGCATGCGTTTGCCATCGTGATGGATGGTATGCGTGGCGAAAGCGTAGAAGCCGCGCGACGCATCGTGCGAGACTGCGACGCAGAATACCCCCATGTTCCCTTTGTTTTGTTGCTCAACAAGGCTGATATATCGGGCGCCTGGGACGTTAATTTTGATACGGCGCAATCCCATTTTTCGCAAAACTTGTTTCGCGTGAGTGCCAAAGACGGAAGCGGCGTGCGAGAAGCCTTTACCGAGGTTTTACGCGCACCGTAGCGCCTTGCGCCCGTGCCTTTCGTCCGGTAAACGCTGCGGCCCCGCTCAACTATTGGAGAATAGGCGCTTATGTTAGTAACAAACGACAATCGCGCATTTCCCTCTGATCGAGTGTGATGGTGCAGCAAAGCGACTCTTCCCTGCGTGCTGAGCCCGGCATTCTGTACCTAGAGGCCAGCGCCGATGGACATATCGAAAAAGTGTTCGGTGACCGCGCATGGTTGCCCTACGACCTGCGCGCACACGATGCCACGTTGGGGGCGCTTTTCCCCGCATTGGAGGGCACTTACGGCGTATCACAGCTCGAACTTGATTTCGTCGAAATTGAGCCAGATTTGTTTGTAGACATTCAGTATCAATGCGACGGGGGACGGCAATTTGTCTGGTTGCGCAATACCAGCCGCCACGCTTCGCATCTGCGTGCAGCGCAACAGCACGCCAATAGCACTGCGTTGCGTGAATCCATTTCCTCGCGTTGGAAAGACGACATTTTTAGAGAACATTCACACATTCGGATGCTGCTCGATGGTGTTCCTGTGCCCATTGCGTACTGGTCTACGAGTGGCAATTTGGCGTATTGCAACCCCGCGTTCGCCGAGGCGGCTGGAGCTACCGCGCAAACGATCATCGGAAAAGCTGCAAATTCAGCCGCTCTGGGTCGGATGCAACTGCCCGATGCGGACATTTTGAGGGCCAGTCTTCCCGTGAAAGGCGCAGTTGAGCTGCACCGAAAAGGGGTTTGGCAACGCAGCTACATCATTGAGGACTATTCTCCAGCTGGCGATACCGTCGGATTTCTGGACATTACGGCGGATAAAAGCCAGTTGCAGCAGGTTTAAATTCACTAATATGTCAAGCAAGCATGTGCTTACTTGCAATGAAAGCACCGATTTTATTTGGAGATAAGTATCCAAAAGGGGGGCTTTTGCGCCGTAGGTTTTCAACTGAGTACCCTTCAATTCTACTTGACTACAAAACGTTTTTCCTTGATAATCATGGGTTCCCTGTGGAGGGGTGGCCGAGTGGTTAATGGCAGCAGACTGTAAATCTGCCCTCTTACGAGTACGCTGGTTCGAATCCAGCCTCCTCCACCAACTTCCCCCGAGGAGGTAAGCAGTTAGGGAGTCCAGCTTTTCCGCCAGTGCGGCTGTGCGGGTTGTTGCGGGTGCGGTTCAAAGGTAGTTGTAGTGTGAAGCCTCGCGGGTGTAGCTCAATGGTAGAGCAGAAGCCTTCCAAGCTTACGACGAGGGTTCGATTCCCTTCACCCGCTCCAGCCGAGCTGTTGGCCGGTGGTGGGATGGGTCGGGTGGTTCACACTAGGGCGGGTTATTTTGAATAGCGCTTAATGCTTCATCCCAAACGCGTTGTGGGGCGGAAGTTAAAAGCGGCATTCAAAATTGCCCTCGTAG
>JANMDS010000397.1:0-5451 GCA_031376405.1 Betaproteobacteria bacterium | reverse complement strand
TGGCAACCGCCGCGCCCTGGCAGGTCTAGAGGGTTGATGGCGGAAAACGTTTGTGTGCCAGTTGGAGAGTCGAGCGGGCCGCGGTTATTTACGATCGCCCCGCCGGCGGTTGCGCGCGAGCTCAAGATGTTGCGCACTTGCGTAATCGCGAATACCGTCGCATAGGGTGTGCCGCGCGTATCAACAGACAGACCGCGTTCCGGCTGAAACGTGTTCACAAAATCACGTTGTGTACCGAATAGTGCTTCATTCTTGCTGTAGGTAATCGAACCCATGAAGTTGTAGCGATCTTTGTTGAGATCGCCCGTGCCACCCACTAACGACCCACGGAAAATGCTACCGCCACCTTGCTCGGTTACATCGAAATATCCATTGGCCTCAAGGCCCTGCATGTCTTTGCGCAGGATAAAGTTGATTACACCGCCAATTGCATCGGTGCCGTATGTTGCGGACGCGCCGTCTTTTAAAACCTCAACGCGCTCAACCGCTGCGAGCGGAATTTGTTTTAAATCCACCGTGCCGCCATTTAGTCCGTGCGCTGCAACCCGACGACCGTTGAGAAGTACTAGCGTTGCATTTGACCCCTGGCTGCGTAAATTCGCCGCTGACAAACCATTGTTTCCTCGATTTGCTCCAGCAACTACATCTGACGTTGACGCAAGATTATCAAAACCGTTTCCGTTCGAGCTAATCTGCGAGAGAAGCTGCTCGGCCGTATTGATGCCGGAGCGCTCAAGCTGCGCTCGCGTAATAATTTGTACTGGCAATGCGCCTTCCGACTGTACGCGCTTAATACTAGAGCCGGTGACTTCAATCCGTTCGAGGGTTTGGGGTTGATCGGTTTGTGTTTGCGCGATGGCTGACGACGCAGCGCATAGCGCGGATATGGCTACGGATAGCGATTTGAGTTTCACTTGAGAACGTTCCTTTTGTAAGCTAATTGGGTCATTTTTTCTTTTTTGCGAGCGTGGTGACATGCCATCCATCGTCTTCGCCTATATTTACGAAATAATAGCATGTCGGCTTTTGAAAGTGTGCTCGGAGCCCAATTGCGTGCCACTACTTTTGGTGAGTTCAGTGATTTCTTTTCGTACCGTTGTTTTATTTTCGCTGCTCTGCGCGCTGGTCACAGGTTGCGCAACGCGGTCCTCAGCCGATTCGCATAATGTCTTACCGCAATCGGTTGCAGCGGCGTTGAAAACGGCGCAATTGCCGGAAAGTTCACTGTCCGTAATTGTTCGACCCGTAGGTGGAGGACCGGATGCGCTGCGCCAGGATTCAGAGCGCCCGTCGGCACCTGCTTCAGTCATGAAGTTGCCCACGACACTTGCGGCATTGGAGTTGCTTGGCCCCGTGTTTCGATCTTCCGTGCAATTGTGGACAGCTGCGGCGCAAGAGGGCGAGCGTTTGCGAGGCGATATCGTGCTGCGTGGGCGGGGCCACACCGAGTTCGATTTTGCGCAGTTGGAGGCGCTGCTCGCCAAGTTGCGGGCGAAGGGCGTACGCGTGATTGAGGGCGACCTCATTGTGGATCGCTCCTATTTTTCTCCGACGCGTATGGATGTCGGCGTGCCTGCATTCGATGAGTCGCCAGAGTTTCGCTACAACATCATTCCCGATGCGATGATGGTGAACCAAAATTTGCTTACGCTCCACTTACATTCGAGTGAACAGGAGGTGCGTGTTTTCAGCGCGCCTGCGCTGCCCAATGTGAGCGTAATGTCTGAGCTCACGCTCAATGCCATGCCTTGTACTGATTGGGAAGATGGCTGGAAAATCCCAAGCCTAAGCATTTCTCCATCGGGACAATCCACGATTACGTTGCGCGGTGCATTCCCCAAAAACTGCGCTCGGAGTACGGAAATAAATGTGCTTGATCGGGACGTGATGATTGCATCGTCGTTTCGCACCATTTGGAACGAACGCGTGGGCGGCGAGTGGCGAGGCGTATCGCGCACCGACACGTTCGTCGAGGCGGGCGCGCGCAAGCTCACGGAGCAATTTGCGCGACCTGTTAACGCGTTAGTGCGCGAGGTGAACAAAACTTCCGACAACGCGATTTCGCGCACGATGTATTTGCAGCTTGGCATCGGGCATACCAATGCGCGCGAAACCAGCGCACAGGCGAGTGAGCGACGCTTACGCGCATGGCTGCAAGGCATCGGGATTAACGATGTGGGCATGGTGTTCGAAAACGGCTCTGGCTTATCCCGCACCGAACGCATTTCTGCTTTGCAATTGGCCCAACTATTGGAATACGCCCACAACAAAAGCCCGTGGTCACACGAATTTATTGCAAGCCTGCCCGTCGCCGGACTCGACGGCACGCTTCGCACACGGCTCACAGAGTCAAAAGCGAAAAACAAAGCCCGGGTAAAAACAGGCACGCTGCGCGATGTTGTATCCGTTGCGGGCTACGTGCCCGACGCGAACGGCAAGCTCTACATCGTGGTCGCCCTAATCAATCACCCCCGCGCCAGCCACAACGTCGCGCGGCCCATAGTGGACGCGCTAATTGATTGGGTAGCTAATTTGAAGTAAAACCTGCGGCGCAAAAACGGTACTTTTTGGCAGATATCTCCTAAAAAATGCTGTTTTTACGCCGCAGGTTTAGCCGTTGTGGGCATTTACGCGCGCGCTGCCCTCCTTCATTTCCAAGACACGAGCGCTTCCCCGTGCGGTGAAAGCGACACTGCGAGTCCGTCAAAGTCGCCAATTTGCGAAATTGTCATATGATATTGACCTAATGTTTCCAAGACGCTATAACGAAGACATATTTCGAGATGGGCAATTTTTTGCCCTCGCACGTGGAGACACCGGTGATCGCATTTATCCGCAGTTTTTTTACAGCCCGTTTGGTCGGTGTGCTGGCAGTGGCGCTGTGTACCAGCGTCGCCCAGGGTTTTGTTTCGTATCACAGCGCCGAGCGCTCAAAGAGCGCAGCCACTGGCTACGCGGCTGCGCGCGTGACGGTCGAGACCGATGCGTTATTCTCGGAGGAGATTGCCAAACGCGACGCCAAACTGACCGTGCAATTACCCTCAGGAAAACGTTACAACGTTACCCGTTCTGCAGTCCTCCTGGGACTTGACGCGCAGACCTTTGTAGGTTTCTTTGATTCACACGGCGAGGACTATCGCATCTACGTAACCCAGTCAAACAGTGCGATATCCGGGGTGATGTATTCGCCTGAAGGCATGATTGAGATTGGTGCGATCGAATCTTCCCAACGGGGTAACGCAACGCTCGTTTCCAAAGCGCAGGCGGGATTGGCGAAAGCCTATTATTTTGGAGCGGACTCGCGTGTTCCGCCCGAAGCCGAGATTGCCGCAATGTTGCAGAAAACGAGCGGTACTTCGCTTATCAGCGCGCACCAGATTGCCGCCGCGCGTGAACGTGCGAAAGCTGGTGGCCAAGTTACGATTGATTTGTTAGTGCTCTATACCCAAGGGATGATTACGCGCCATGGCAATGTGGCCGGCGTCACGGCTCGGCTCAACACCAGCATTGCGTTAATGAACGACGCGCTCGCGCAGAGCCAAGTTAATCTCACGATACGCTTGGTCAACGCAACGCAAGTAAGCTACCCCGATACGGGAACCAACGATAGCGCGCTCACTGCCATTTCGCAAGGCAGTACCGCTCCACTCAAAGCATCAGTAGACGCGCTTCGCAATCAATTCAGCGCAGACTTAGTGGCGCTCATCCGCCCCTACGATCGCGCCTCGCATGTTGGATGCGGTTTGGCGTGGATATTGGGTTACGGTGGCGGAGGGATTGGTGCGTCCGATGTCAACTACGCGTTTTCTGCGGTGAGCGATGGCGCGAGCGTAGACGGCAGTGGCTACTACTGTGATGATCTCACGATGGCGCACGAACTCGGACATAACCTAGGTTTATCGCATGATCGCGCAAACGCGGGCGGCATCCGTGGCGCAACGGACTACGCCTACGGCTACATTAACTCCGCAGCTGGTTTTGGCACGATCATGTCGTATTCCTCGAACCGAATTGCGCGGTTTAGCAATCCGAACGTAATTTGTAGCGGCGCGCCATGCGGCATTGCGCGTACTGATACGGTCAACAGCGCCGATGCTGCAGGAGCCATTCTCACCACGATGGATGCGATTGCTGCGTTTCGAACGCCTTCACCAAATGCGACCGTTCCTGGCGCGCCAGCAATCGGTAGCGTTACCGCAGGGAACGGCCAGGTGAGCGTAGGGTTTACCGCGCCCACATCTGATGGCGGAAGCCCGATCACCAGCTATGCGGCAACATGCGGGACGGTCACCTCAACTGGAGCAGGTGCTCCGATAATTGTTACCCCGCTTGTAAACGGCGTGGCGGTAACGTGTACGGTCAAAGCCAACAACGCGGTCGGTGCAGGCGCTGCCTCCGCAGCATCTGCCAGCGTCACGCCCATTGCTCCAGCTAGTGTTCCAAGTGCTCCGACTATCACTGGCGTGACTGCCGGTAACGCTCAAGTCACAGTTTCTTTTTCTGCGCCCATATCAAACGGTGGCAGCGCCATAACTGGATACAGCGCTACCTGTGGGACCGCTACAAATAATGCGGCGAGTTCACCCATCACCGTCACGGGTCTCACCAACGGCGTGGCGGTTACTTGTACGGTCAAAGCCTCAAACGTTGTGGGCGCGGGCGCGGCATCAGCCGCATCAGCCAGCGTTACCCCCGTCGCACCGCCGAGTGTTCCGGGTGCCCCGACAATCAGTGGCGTGACCGCTGGAAACGCGCAAGTCAACGTAGTGTTTGCTGCGCCTGCATCGAACGGTGGTAGCGCCATTACTGGATACAGCGCTACCTGCGGGACCGCTACAAATAATGCGGCGAGTTCGCCCATTATTGTCACGGGTCTCACTAACGGCGTGGCAGTAACGTGTACGGTCAAAGCCTCAAACGTTGTGGGCGCGGGCACTGCCTCCGCGGCATCAGCAAGTGTCACCCCGGCCACAACGCCTGACACACCCACCGTTTCCGGAGTAACGGCTGGGAATTCCCAAGTAAGTGTGACGTTTTCCGCGCCGACATCAAACGGAGGAAGTGCAGTTTCGAGCTACAGCGCGACGTGCGGCAGTTCCACCAATACGGGGGCTGGCTCTCCTATTGTCGTATCTGGCCTCACCAATGGCGTGCCAGTAACCTGCACAGTTAAAGCCACAAACGCCGTCGGTACGAGCGCCGCATCGGCCGCATCCGCAAGCGTAACGCCCGTTGCTCCGCCCGGAGTACCCGGTGCTCCGACAATCTCTAGCGTGACTGCTGGTAATGCGCAAGTCACCGTAACTTTCGTCGCTCCAACTTCGAACGGTGGCAGCGCCATTTCTGGATATAGTGCTACCTGCGGGACTGCCACAAATAATGCGGCGAGTTCACCTATCACCGTCACCGGTCTTACCAACGGTGTGGCGGTAACGTGCACAGTTAAAGCCA
>JANMDS010000380.1:0-2726 GCA_031376405.1 Betaproteobacteria bacterium | reverse complement strand
AAATATTGAATGAATTAAAAGCCCTCGCGCACGCGCACGCCAGCGTGCCCATGCTCTCGCGCACCCACGGCCAACCGGCCACGCCCACTACGCTTGGCAAAGAAATGGCCGTGTTCGCCGCGCGCTTGCGCGATGCGATAGGAAAAATTGAGCGCGTGGTCTTGCTTGGGAAAATGAATGGCGCAGTGGGCAATTTCAATGCCCATATCGCCGCCTACCCGGAAGTAGATTGGGAAGCCCTCGCCGGGCGCGTCATCGAAGGGCTAGGCGTGCAGCAAACGGCGCACACCACCCAAATTGAGCCCCACGATTATATGGCCGAATTGTTCGATGCCTTCGCCCGCGCGAACACTATTTTGGTGGATTTCAACCGGGATGTATGGGGCTACATTTCGGTGGGCTACTTCAAACAAAAAACCAAGGCAGGCGAAATCGGCTCGTCCACCATGCCGCATAAAGTTAACCCGATTGATTTCGAAAATAGCGAAGGCAATTTGGGGCTCGCCAACGCCGTGTTGCGCCACTTAGCCGAGAAGCTGCCCATCTCGCGCTGGCAGCGGGATTTAACGGATTCCACCGTGTTGCGCAATATGGGTGTGGGCTTGGGCTACAGCTTACTTGCCTACAGTTCGTGCCTGCAAGGCATCAGCAAATTAGAAGTGAACGCAGAGCGCTTGCGCGAAGATTTGGATAACGCCTGGGAAGTATTGGCCGAGCCGATTCAAACCGTGATGCGCCGCTACAACGTGCCCGAGCCGTATGAAAAATTGAAAGCGCTCACGCGGGGCAAAGCGGGTTTTTCGAAAACGGAATTACATGCATTTATTGATGGATTGGAAATGCCTTCTACGGCGAAAGCGGCATTGAAAGCGATGACGCCTGGTTCGTATATTGGCAAGGCGGCGGAGTTGGCGCGGCGGGTGTAGCGCGAAAATAGTTGCCTCGTGCCAGTGCTGAAAAGAGGCATTTTTCTGGGAGATATTCCTCAAAAAGTGCCCGTTTTACGCCGCAAGTTTTTGTTGGTTTTATGCTTGAATGGGCGTAGGGTGGGGGTTCACCCCACCCATTTCAGGCTTTGTATGTGGCGAAACCGGAAATGATTATCGCTGCACGATTTTGTATTTGAGGCGCAATAGTCTTGTGTAGCCCGCGTAGGGCGCAATAAGCGAAGCGCATTGCGCCGCATGAAGGTAATTGGATCAATCATCGTAACGTAACGCCACCTCGTGTTCGCCTGCCCAATCGGCATCATACACACCCTGCTTGACGAGGCGATGGAACGTTGAATATGGCCAATCGATGACGCGCGGCACATGCCCGTGTTTGACTGGATTGAAATGAACGTAGTCCATGTGCGCGGCGAAGTCACGTTCATCTCGAATGAGGTGCTCCCAAAACCGTCGCTGCCAAATCCCGCGTTCGCCTCGCTTGCGCCGTACCGGCGAAACGCGTTCCATTTTCGGCAAGGCTTTGGAGAACTCCATTTTGATGAGCCGCCAGCGCAGAGCGAAATCACAATCGGCCGGCGGAAACTCCAACATGCAATGCATATGTTCTGGCAAAACCACCCAGGCGTGAATGGTGAACGGATGTCGCGCTTTCACGCTCGCCACCACGCGCCGCAGGAGCTCAATTTCGCGAATCAGTAGGTCGTTTCTGCCACGTTGCAGCAGGTTCACAGTGAAAAAATACGTGCCACCTGCTTGCCACGCGCGTCGGTAATTGGGCATTTTGTTTGTGTGGCAGAGTGCGTTCGGCGCAATGCGCTTCGCTTATTGCGCCCTACTTGGATTGGGTTTTGCTACCAAAACCTGCGGCGTAAAACGAGCACTTTTTCGAACTTATCTCCTAAAAAAGCGCTGTTTCGCTAATCAACCAATCGCTTCAACCACTTTCGCGAAATCAAGCGTACCTTCGTAGAGCGAGCGCCCGAGGATTACCCCTTCTATGCCGTCTTCTTCATACTCGGCGAGCTTGAGCAAATTGGCCATGTCCGCTGCGCCGCCGGAGGCGATTACGGGGACGGTGAGGGCTTGCGCGAGCTTTACCGTGGCTTCGATGTTGATGCCCGAGAGCATGCCGTCGCGGCCGATATCGGTGTAGATGATGCCTTCGATGCCGTAATCTTGAAATTTTTTGGCTAAATCAATCGCGTCGTGGCCGGTGAGTTTGCTCCAGCCGTCGGTGGCGACTTTGCCCTCTTTGGCATCGAGCCCTACGATAATTTGGCCGGGGAATTGCGAGCAGGCGTCGTGCAAAAAACCTGGGTTTTTTACCGCCGCAGTGCCGATGATGACGAAATCGATGCCGCTATCTAAGTAGCGCTCAATCGTTTCTAAATCGCGGATGCCTCCACCCAATTGAATTTCCACTTCGCCTTTTAATTCGGCCACGATGGCTTTGATCGCTTTTTCGTTGATCGGCTTGCCTTGTATCGCACCGTTCAAATCCACTAAATGAATGCGCGGCGCGCCTTGGTCGGCCCACGTTCGGGCTTGGGCGGCAGGGGTGAGTGGGAAAACAGTAGCGCCGGACATTTCGCCTTGGCGTAGGCGGACGCATTGTCCGTCTTTAAGATCGATTGCGGGAATGGGGAGCATGATTAAGTGATGCGTTATTGAGCGAAACGAATCAAGGGTTCCAGTCGGTGAAGTTTTTTAACAGCTGCAAGCCAGCGTGGCTGCTTTTCTCTGGATGAAACTGTACCGCAAAAACGTTATCCTGTG
>JANMDS010000366.1:0-1931 GCA_031376405.1 Betaproteobacteria bacterium | reverse complement strand
CTTCCTGACGGTCAATTGCGGCGCGATACCTGAAAAACTGGTTGAAAGCATTCTGTTCGGCCATGAAAAAGGTGCCTTCACGGGTGCCAATGAGCGCCACGACGGCAAATTTGTGGAAGCCGATCAGGGAACGTTGTTTTTGGACGAAATCGGCGAATTGCCGCTTGAAGTGCAGGTCAAACTGCTGCGGGCCGTGCAATTTAACGAGATTGATCCGGTGGGGGCAAAGCGTCCGCGCAGTGTGGACATCCGGCTGATTTCGGCCACCAATAAGAATCTGATCGAGGAAATCAAAGCGTCGCGCTTCCGGGAGGATTTGTTTTATCGTCTCAACGTGTTTCCAATTTACGTGCCGCCGTTGCGTGAGCGCCGTGAGGATATTGCGCAATTGGCGGGACATTTTTTGAAGCGCTATATCAATGTTACGCCGCAATCGCCGGCACAGCGTATTTCGCCGGCCGCATTGGATATGTTGGTTAAACATGATTGGCCAGGCAATATTCGCGAATTGGAAAACGCACTTTATCGCGCCGTGGTTCTGGCCGATGGGGCTGAGCTGCGCCCCGAGGAGTTTCCGCAAATTATGGCGCAGGCGGCGCCCTTAAACGTCCGGTCCCAAGCGATTATCGAAGCCCCGGCTTTAGCACATGAACCTGAACTGCTGCCGGAGCCTGTGACGAAAAATGCCGCTGTTGTGTCAGAAGTAAATCTTGATGGCATGATCGCCATCATCAATTCCCGAGGGCATGTGCGCTCGATGGAAGTCATTGAAGCTGATATTCTGCGTCTGGCGATTGCGCATTATAATGGCCAATTATCGGAGGTTGCGCGGCGACTTGGCATTGGCCGTTCGACCTTGTATCGGAAGATTGCTGATTTTGGCTTGGAAACTGCACATTTGGGTCTTGACCAAACTGCCAATTGAGCCTCCCTTTACCGCTGATTAACTGTGTTTCGTCATGGTCAGGCAAGGCTTTTTGGCTTTGTCATGGAATGAACGCATTTGATTGACATGGCAAAATATTGCAAACTGCCAAATTCATGGCGTATGGCCGCACATTCATGGTCAACTTTATGACCAGTTCATTTGGGGACAGGGTATTCGTGTTGCGTTTTGCGGGTTCAATAGCCGGGTTGTTTCATCACAGTTTTCTGGCTGTGCTAGCCCTGCTGTGCGTCGCAGCAGCCCCGAACTCCGCATCCGCTGAAACCCGCACTTTGAAGCTTTATTACGTGCACACCGGTGAACGCGCGGCTGTCACTTACAAACGCAATGGCAAATATTTGTCCGATGGCTTGAAAAAAGCCAACGTGATGCTGCGCGATTTGCGGCGTAACGAAACCACCAAAATGGATCCGAAAACGCTCGATATTTTGTGGCAGATTTACAAGGCGTCCGGATCGCGCGATTATATTCACGTTGTGTCGGCATATCGCTCTCCTGCCACCAATACGATGCTGCGACGCACGCGTGGCGGGCAGGCTGAAAAGAGCCAGCACTTACTTGGTAAGGCCATCGACTTTTATTTGCCCGATGTGAAAATTTCGAAACTGCGTGCTTTGGCATTTAAAATTCAGGGCGGCGGTGTTGGTTATTATCCGAGGTCGGGCTCACCATTCGTGCATGTTGACAGTGGTAATGTGCGGTCATGGCCGCGCATGAGCCGCAGCGAATTGTTGGCTGTGTTTCCCGATGGCAAAACAATTCACGTGCCGGCTGATGGCAAGCCATTGCCGGGTTATCAGGCAGCGTTGGCGGCCTATAAAAACGGTAAGGGCGCAACCTCATCAATCATTGTTGATAATTCCTCGTCTTCAGACGGGAAAAAACCAACATTATGGGCGGCATTGTTTGGCGGTGGGGCTGATGAGAGCGATGACGAGGCCGAAGTTGCTGTTGTTGCCGCCGCGCCTCCCCCCAAGAAGCCGGT
>JANMDS010000358.1:0-4056 GCA_031376405.1 Betaproteobacteria bacterium | reverse complement strand
TCATGTTTATCATCATCTTCGCCGAAACAGGTTTGGTGGTGATCCCGTTTTTGCCCGGTGATTCATTGCTTTTCGCTGCGGGTGCCATCACCGCAGTGGCGGGGCTTAACATTCACGCGCTGGTGGTGTTGCTCATCATCGCCGCTATTTTGGGCGATTCGGTGAACTACGCGGTTGGAAAATATGTGGGCCCGAAAGTGTTCGAGCGAGCGGGGCAGCCGGGCATTTTTCGCTTTGTAAAGCCACAGTATTTGCAGCAAACCCAAGCGTTCTTTGATAAGTACGGCGGCTTCACGATTATCATCGGGCGCTGGGTGCCTATCGTGCGCACCTTTGCGCCGTTCCTGGCAGGCGTGGCAGGCATGAACTACAAGCAATTTTTGCCATACAACATCGTAGGCGGTATTGTGTGGATCACGGTTTTGCTCTACTTGGGTTTTTTCTTCGGCAATATTCCTTGGGTGAAAGAGAACTTGAAATACGTAGTGGTGGGTATCGTCGTCATCTCGCTTCTGCCCATTGCATTTAAGGTGTTGCAAGCGCGCGCGCGGGCAAAAAAGTAGCAATACCTGCGGCGTAAATCGAAGCACTTTTCGCCTTTATCTCCTAGAAAAATATGGCTGCGTTCATACTCACGCTTTCCTGCCCAGATCGGCCCGGCATCGTTCACGCGGTCACTGGTTTTTTGCTCGAGCACGGCGGTAATATTTTAGAATCCGCCCAGTTTGACGCTGAAGAAACTGCAAAGTTTTTCATGCGCGTGCACTTCGATGCCGCCGCCGCAAACGCCAGCGTATTGCGGGCTGCTTTCGCGCCACTTGCCCAGAAGTACAGCATGCAGGCGAGCTTTTACGAAACTGCGCAGCGTACCAAAACGCTCATCATGGTAAGCAAGCTCGGGCATTGCTTAAACGATTTACTCTTTCGCTGGAAAACGGGCGTGCTGCCGATTGATGTGGTGGCTGTGGCTTCAAACCATATGGATTTTTATCAGCTCGCAGCCAGCTACAACATCCCGTTTCACCATATTCCGATTAGCGCCGAAACCAAGCCGCAGGCCGAAGCGAAACTGTTGGAATTGGTGAGTTGTTCCGGCGCAGATCTTGTGGTCCTCGCCCGCTACATGCAAGTTCTCTCCGACGATTTGTGCCGGAAGTTACAAGGTAAAGCGATCAACATTCACCACTCGATTTTGCCAAGCTTTAAGGGCGCAAAGCCCTACCACCAAGCCTTTGAGCGCGGCGTGAAGCTCACCGGTGCCACCGCACACTACGTCACCCCCGCGCTGGATGAAGGGCCGATCATCGAGCAAGATGTGGAGCGCGTGGACCACCGCATGTCGCCCGATACGCTCACCACCGCAGGCCGCGATGTGGAGTCGCGCGTGCTCGCGCGCGCCGTGAGCTGGCACGCGCAGCATCGGGTGCTCTTGAATGGCAATAAGACCATTGTGTTTCGTTAAAAAGGCGTTAAAACTTGCGGCGTAAAAACAGCGTCTTGCAGGCGAAATCGCCTAAAAAAACGCTGGTTTTACGCCTCAGCTCTTTCGCTAACGCGTCACAAAAAAATGCCGCCCACAGTGGACGGCATCTCCTGTTTTATCGCCGTATTCGACTACGCACTGCGCTGCATTTTGCGTAAACCCAACAGACCAAAACCGAGTAAAAGTGCGACCCCGGGAACGGGCACAGGGTCGTCGCCGCCACCGGGCGGTCTTCCATTGCCGGTGAACTCGTAGGAGCCTAAATTGGTTTGAAACTTAATGCCGAATGGCCCGGTGCCGCCGTAGAGGGTATTTGCAATAACATCGAGAAAACTAACCGAGGGCGACACGCCAAAGTTACCGAAAATGGTGAGCGTGAAATAGTCGGTCTCGCCGATGCCCAGCAAGTTGTTTTGCGGTCCACCGTTGCAATTGTTGCCCGCGAACACACAGACATCAATCGCGGCGATGGCAGGTAGATTGCCAAAAGCGACAGCATTAAATTTATCGGTATCGGTAACTGTATCGTTCCCCCCAAATGTGTTCATCGTCGCAGCGGTTGCATTCGGGTTTATATTAAATCCGAACGAAGTAATGCCTGCGTTTGCGAGCCGTGTGGAAGTATTGGTGATTTGAACGTTAATCCTCAGTTCCGATGAAGTGAGGCTAGTTACGTCGAATGCGGCAGTCGCTGAGGCGGTGCTCCCGGACACCGGAGAATACGACCAATTGATGGTGAAGTCGTTCGCGGGGCCGGTGATCGTTATCGGGGCGGCGATGGCTCCTCCGCCCCAGAACGCAATTGCGAAAAGCGCTCCGAGTGCGGTATTTCTACACGCGTTTATTGACATGATTTTTACTCCCAATGGTGCGGGCCAGGATGCCGCATGGCAGAGCATGCATAAATTGTACCGGTGCGCTAACTATCTGTTTGTGATGAAGAAAGTCAGCCATTCGAAAATTAGACTAGCGCAGTGTAAAAAAATTCGTCTCCCCCATTTGGGGGAGAACTTTGTCGCTCTCTAGCGAATTTCATGATTGTGTTTCGCGCACGAAACTAGACGGTGTAAAAAAAGCCGACGCGTGTGCATCAGCCGTAAAGCTTCATCATGCGGGCTAGGATTTCTTTCTCGGATAAATCTTCCTTGTGGGTGGCGATGCTCCACTCATTGCCAAACGGGCAGCGCACTTTGCCCGCGCGGTCGCCATAAAACTTATCTTCCAATGGCTCGATTTGCGTGCAACCCGCTGCAAGCGCTTGCGCAAACGAAGCATCACAGTTGTCGGTGTAAATCATAAAGCTCACTGGTGTGCCGCCGAGCGAGGTGGGGGATTTCCAGCCGAATTGGGGGTTCTCGGTGCCCATCATGATCACCGCGTTGCCGATGTGAAATTCGCAATGGGCGAGCGCACCATCGGGGCCATCGAGACGTAGATGCAATTTCGCGTTGAAGGCTTTTTCGTAGAACGCCAGCGCGTCTTCTGCCTTACTCACGATGAGGTAGGGCGTAACGCTTGTGTAGCCTTCGGGGATGGGTTTAACGGTAGTCATGTGAAGCTCCTTTTTCGCGTGCTTTAAAAAGTAAAAAAACGGCCATTTTTTAGGAGATAACTTCCAAAAAGTGCCGTTTTTACGCCGCAGGTTTAACGCTCATTTCATCTGTACGCCAGGAGGCGCGCGCAAAATTTTTGTTTCTTGATGATCCATGTAGGGCACCACTTTTGCCAAGTAGGCCAGCCACGCTGGGTCGGCCATCATCGCGGCCCGTCGGCGCTCGCGGTCGGCTAAATCATCGTATTGCCATAGGTGCACGATTTGGTTTAGTGGCCCAATATCGTGGCAGGTATACCAGCCCAACGGTTTGCCTAAATGCCCGATTTGTATCGCGTGGCCTTCGTCTACATAGGCCTTCACATAGAGCGGCAACGTGCCCGGTTTCAGCGTGTACGTGCGGTGGTCGATGATCATAACTGGTTCATCCGCTTACCGGTTTCGTTATCGAAAACGTGCGTTTTTGCTGCGTCCGCTTTGAGCCAGAGCGTATCCCCAGGGCGGGCTGTGACGCGATCTCGCAACATGACCATCACCTCTTGCGTGCTGCCAATTTTGCAAAACACTTGGGTGTCTGCGCCTGTCGGCTCGATCACTTCCACCTGAGCCGCGAAGCCATCGCCTTCTCCCGCCACACTCAAATTTTCCGGCCGCACGCCCACGGTGACGATCTTGCCCGCAGGCAATTGCACGTTCGGTATCGAAATTGAAGCGCCGCCTTCAATGGTGGCGTGACCCGCGCTGGAGGCCGTGGCCTTTAAAAAATTCATCGCAGGCGAACCAATGAAGCCTGCCACAAACATGTTTGCGGGTCGATCATACAAATCCAGTGGCGAGCCTACCTGCTCAATCACGCCATCTCGCAACACCACGATTTTGTCGGCCATCGTCATCGCTTCGATTTGATCGTGGGTCACATAAACGCTGGTGGTCTTCAAGCGCTGGTGCAGCGATTTAATTTCGGTGCGCATTGCCACGCGCAGCTTTGCATCTAAATTGGAGAGCGGCTCGTCGAACAAAA
>JANMDS010000347.1:0-5501 GCA_031376405.1 Betaproteobacteria bacterium | reverse complement strand
CTGCGGCGCAGTTTCGGTTTAACTTGCGGTTTCCGGGGCAGGTTTATGATGCGGAGACTCAAAAACATTACAACTACTTTCGGGACTATGATTCCTCTACGGGTAGGTATGTCGAATCTGATCCGATTGGGTTGCGGGCGGGTGTGAATACGTTTGGGTATGTAAAGCAAACACCTGTTCGGTATCAAGATAACTTCGGTCTTGCAACTTGTGGATCTGGCTGGAACGAGCCATTGGTCGCAGATTCTCCCTTTGGTTTTGGATTTAGTGATTGTTGTCAAAAGCATGACAATTGTTACGACGATTGCAAAGGGAAACCGACGAAACAGAGTTGTGATCGCGATTTTTGCAACTGCTTAAGAAGCTCCTGTAATCACACGTACGGTGGAGGTGTGAACCAAACATGTTTAATGCTTTCAAGGGGCTACTGCAAAGCCGTGCGAGAGGCGGGTGGCAGTGGATTCAATCTTGGGAGAAAAGACTGCGACAAACAGTGCAACCGACCTGCTCCCGGCCCAATGCCGTCGGAACCGGTTCCTGATACTTTCTAGGTTTTTTATGATATTTGCTCTCATTGCAGTGTCATGGTTTTTATCTTGGTTTCTTTGTAAAAAATACATTGCAAACAGCTATCTTAGAGTCATAGCGGTGTCGTTCACTACGTCATTCTTGACGCAAGCAGCAGTTTTTTTGTTTCAAGGTTTCCTAGATCCATTCTGGCCGATTGCTGCTGTCTCGATAGCCTTCATTGTGTTCGTGCTTACAGCGATTTTGGAATTTCTCCTTCACAGTCGTAGTCCGTAACGCGCGGCGTAATTGGCCGTAATTGGGGTCAGACTGAGCTGACCCGGGATCTGAGGACAGGTTAAATAAGGGGCACTTTATTGTGCCCCGAACTGGGTTGGAGAAACGTAGCCAATTGACTGATGGATACGCACTCGGTTATAGAACAACGCGCGTAAGGTGCGTTCATAACGCACCCACGTTCAACATCGCGAAGCGATCTCAACCACCAAACCTGCGGCGCAACAGACACATGGGGTCAGGTCTTGTAATAGCGGCGGACACATGGGGTCAGGTCTTGTAATAGTGCATTTCATCCAATACCTGTGGCGCAAAACAAGCCTTTTTTCGTAATAATCTCGTCAAGTTTCAAGCTCAAAATCTGAGGAGATAATCGCTAAAAAACGTCGATTTTGCGCCGCAGGTATCAGCTCGCCCCTTCTGATACCGTCCGAGCATGAAACCGCGCGTCTATCTGGAAACATCCGTAATCTCTTACTTGGCCGCACGGCCCAGCACAGAGATGCTCGTTGCTACGCGGCAGGTTAAGTCGTTTGAACTTTGGCAATTGCGTGATTCGTTGGGGCTATGTGTATCCATTGCGGTGCGGGAGGAAGCTGCGCGTGGTGACGCTCAGAGCGCACTTGCGCTGATTAGCTTCTGTAACGCCCTACCGTTCTTGAGCCTAACCCCACGTGCAGTGGAAATAGCTGAAGAATTGGTTCGACGACGGGCAGTACCCGCGAAAGCTTATACCGACGCGATACACATCGCAATCGCTGCGGTGCACGGCATTGAGTTCATCGCAAGCTGGAATTTCAAACGCATCGCTGGCGCGGCAGCTCGGCGCGCCATTGAGCGTGCATTATCCGAAATGAACTTGCACTCGACTACCATCGCAACGCCCGAGGAAATTTTAGAAAGCCCGAAATGAAAAAGACTGACGAAATCATGCGCGAACTTTATCGCGTGAAAACAGCAAATGCCAAGCAACATAAATCTATCGAGAACTATGCGGTTTACCTGCGTTCACAGGAGAAAATCGCGAGCGGCTCGGCTCGGAATAAAAAAGTGGCACCGAAAGCTGCTACGGTTTGACCGTTTGAGGCTGGAATGCGCACCAGCACCCTCATCCCCGAAGCAGGCGCGCACAACATCACCGCGAAGTATTTGGGCGATACCGCCACCAACGGCTCCACCAGCGCGGCCCAATCGCAGACGATTAGCAAAATCAACCCCACCACCGTTGCGCTGGCCAGCAGCACGGCTACACCCGCGCTTAATACCGCCTTCACCCTCACCGCTACGATCACCACGCCCGCTACTACCGCTTCGACGGGCACAGTGAACTTCCGCAACGCGGCCAATGCTTCGCTGACTACCTGCGGCGCAGTTTCGCTTACCGGCACAGGCGTAACGAAAACCGCCACCTGCTCGCTAACAGAAACAACCGCAGGCACAAAATCCTACAACGCGCTCTACAGCGGAGATATCAACTTCAATGCAGGTGTGAACCCCACGGTAAGCGTCACCCTTACCGCGCCGGACGTAGCTACGAATACCACGGTGAGCACCAGCGCCACGACGCTGGATTATCCGAATACGCCGACGCTCACGGCTACCGTAGTGGCAACGGCAACGCCTAGCACCGTAACGGGCGGCACGGTCACTTTCAAGCGATTAAACATTGATGTGCCGGGCTGTGTTAATCTTGCGCTCACAACGTTTGGAACCAACAAAATCGCCACCTGCACCCCTGCCAGCGCAAGCCTACCTGTAGGCGCGCATAGCTTCACCGCGAATTACAGCGGGGTGGCGGGCTTTACGGCCTCGAGCGGCACATCTGCAAGCATCACGATCAACGAGCCCCCGCCTGCGAACAATAATGTTGGCAATAACTCCGAGCTAAGCCCCGTTCTCGTGGATGCGTTTTACGTACACCCCGATCATTTAGGCACGCCACGCGTGGTGACCAAGCCTGTGGACAACAAACGGGTGTGGGAATGGGAATCCACGCCGTTTGGCGAGAGTGCTGCGAATGAGAATCCGCAGAATGTAACGGGCGCTGGATTAGCTGCGGCGCAGTTTCGGTTTAACTTGCGGTTTCCGGGGCAGTTTCTGGATGTGGAAACGGGCAAGCATTACAACTACTTCAGGGATTATGATTCTTCGACGGGGAGGTATGTTGAGAGTGATCCGATTGGGTTGGCGGCCGGTATCAATACATTTGGTTATGTAAATGCGAGACCAAATCAATGGTCTGACTGGTTCGGTCTTGCGCCAGGCTTACCTATCAAACCGCCTCGCCCGCGCCCGCCCCCTGCGCCCCCTGTAGATGGAGGAAACGGAAACCAGGTTCCCGGTTTTACGGAGCAGGATTACATCTGTTCGATCGGAGGAAAAGCGGGCAATTCAAACCCGTGCACTTTACAGTGCTGCATCGATCACGATAACTGCTATGCACTATACGGTTGCAATTCATCGTCATTTTTTGGATCTTGGCAAAGTCCGTGTCAGAGCTGTAATGCCGCTTTTGCAAAGTGCTCTCTGAAATCTCAAAATTGTATGAGATGCCCTGGCCCCATTCCTCCCTCATTACCTCCAGGAGCCTAACGATGGGCTATGTTTTAGTATTCACAGCGGGACTCTTGGTAAACATCCTTATATTTGAGTCTTACCATGTTGCTTTTTTAAGAAGCTACTTTTGGGAGTTCGCATTTCTACTTTATGTAATGATTTCGGTTTTGATTTGTCGCTACAAAAAGTCCAAACTTATGATCACTGCATTGTATGTGTGGATTTCTGTTCCATTTGCAGTAGCTGCGGGAGCACTTTTTGATTTCACTTTTCGACGCGTAGACCGCAATCTGTGGCCGTTTGAAGCAATCGGGCTTATGCTCTCACTTGCAATTGCTTTTGCTATTTCGTACGTTGTACTCAGGGAGCTGGGCTTAACGCGCGTAAGGCGTACCCCGTAACGCGCGTAAGGCGTAACCCCGTAAGGCGCAATCCTATTGCGCCCACGTTCACAAAATCGCCATAGGCGATCAAGCAAATACCTGCGGCGCAAAACAAGCCTTTTTTCGTAATAATCTCCTCAAATTTCAAGATCAAAAACTGAGGAGATAATCGCTAAAAAGCGTCGATTTTGCGCCGCAGGTATCAGCGAGCGTAGGTCGGAAGGAGCGCTGCGTATTCCGACACAAAGTGGATGAAAGGCGCAAATCGCTGAAATACCTGCGGCGCAGAATCTGCGCTTTTTAAGCAGTTCACGTAGGGCGGATTAAGCGAAGCGCAATCCGCCGAACGAAGACGGCGCAGCCCGGTAGCGTGGGCACCCAATGCCCACGCGGGTGAACGCCGAAAACAATTCAATTGGGTGACGGTGGAAATAGACTGCCCTTGCTACCAATCCCCGCGCAACGAAATTTCGAGAATACCTGCGGCGCAAAACAAGCCCCTTTTTCCGATTATCTGCCTGAATTTCGGTTTCAAAATCTGAGCAGATAATCGTAAAACTGCGCCCATCTATGATCTCGGACATCCTGAGCGCACAAACAATTATCTATTGGCTAAAGGCATTGTGTAGCTGGGCAACGAGCATCCATCTTCAAGCGCAATGACCCGTGACAAACCCGACAAATGTGCATACAATGAAGTTATGAATGTTATATGGGATGAGGCCAAGGCAAAGCGCAATCCGAAAGCGCATGACGGCGTGACCTTTGAAGAGGCCAAGACAGCCCTCTTCGATCCGTATGCTGTAACGCGCGAAGATGTAGATGCACGCGCCGAGGCACGTTTTGTTTCGCTTGCTCGCAGCGAAATTGGAAGGGTACTCATTGTGGTGTGGACTCAGCGCGAAGAAGCGGTCATTCGCATCATTTCCGCCTGGAAAGCAAGCTCAAAGCAGAGGAATCAATATGAACGACAATTTATATAAACGACTGAAAGATACTGACTTTTCTCAAGCGAAATCTGTTCGAGAAACACCTGCGTTAGCCAAGTTACAAAAAAAAGCGCGGATCACGATTCGACTTGACCCGCCCGTGCTCGCGGCGTACCGCGCGCAAGCCGAAAAATCGGGATCAAGCTACCAAACCCTAATTAACGAAGCCCTACGCACTCAACTGCAAAGCCAAGATCTGGTTAAAACTATTCGAGACACGATTCGACGAGAAATGCGCGCTGCGTCGTAGCATTTTCGTAGGGTTAGCCACCAACACCACCCCGACGGAAACAATCGCGTACACCTACGACGACAGCGCAGTCGCCAACAGCAAAGGCCGGCTCACAAAATTTACCGACGGCACGGGCAACACCGCCTACACCTACGACAAAACGGGCGCGTATTGAGCAAAGCCCAAACCACCGAGCACGACCAACCCCACCAAGACCTTGCACAATCGGGGCCGGTCCACGGTTTATGCGGTTTGCGCTGCGGGCTTAGTTTAGGAACGTGACCATTACGCGCTTGCGTGGCATCCTATCCGTTCCAAACCAAACCTGCGGCGCAAAACAAGCGGCACATTCAAACTCCAAGTGCAACGGGTTTAAGTTTAGTCAGGTCGCCGAAAGTTTGTAAGAAATACGCTTTGTAATCAAAATCTGGGATGATCAATTGCGCCGGACACCTCCAGCCCAAGCTCTTGCGCGGGCGCGTATTGAGCGCCCAGGCAATGGCATCGAGCTCGTCTTGGCTATACACGGACAAATCC
>JANMDS010000333.1:0-11081 GCA_031376405.1 Betaproteobacteria bacterium | reverse complement strand
CCCGCAATAGACTTCGCGCGTGGCAGTTGATCGCAATCGTATCGTTTTTGATCAATGTTGTCTTGCTTTATAAGCTCGTGATGCGCTAACTTCGGGTAAGCGGGTAGTTTGTTTAGGCCGCTTTCGCTGCGTGTTTAGAGTAGAGGAACTCAAGCACTTCTCGCCTGATGTGGTGGTAGCGCACATCTTCGGAGAGCGCCAAGCGGCCCCTCGGGCGTGGCAGATCAACTTCAACGATTTCACCAATTGTCGCGGCGGGGCCATTGGTCATCATCACGACACGATCCGCGAGCAACACCGCTTCATCAACATCGTGGGTCACCATCATCACGGTCGATTGGGTTTTCTGCACAATCTTCATCAACTCATCTTGCAAGCCTGCACGCGTGAGTGCATCAAGCGCCCCAAAGGGCTCGTCCATGAGCAGCACCTGCGGTTCCATCGCCAATGCGCGGGCAATGCCTACCCGCTGCTTCATGCCTCCAGAGATTTCGCTGGGGTACTTGTGCGCGGCCGGCGTGAGCCCCACCATCGCAAGTGCATTAAAAGTGCGCTCGTTTAGATTCGCTTTGGACTCATGATCGCCGAACACGCGCTCCACCGCGAGATGCACGTTTTCGAAGGATGTAAGCCAGGGAAGCAGGGAGTGGTTTTGGAACACCATGCCGCGATCTGGGCCAGGGCCTTTGATTTCGCGGCCAGCGCAAAGCAGCGTACCGCTGGTGGGCGTATTAAGACCGGCAACCAAATTGAGCAACGTGGATTTTCCGCAGCCGGAGTGCCCAATCAACGTAACAAATTCACCTTTGCGAACGCGAAGGGACACATCGCGCAGCGCTTCGTAGGGTCCGCGCTTCGTTTCGAAGCGAACGCCAATGTGGTCAATCTGCACGAAACCTTCGGTGCTATGGGTGAGCCTTCCGTGTGGAGGGGCGAGTAGATTATCCATGGCAGTTAGGCTCCTTCGTGGCTAAATCGGCGCGCCACCCAGATTAGAGTTTGCTCGAGCACCAGCCCTACGATACCCACTACAAAAATAGCGATGAGAATATGGGCGACGTTTAGGTTGTTCCATTCGTCCCACACCCAAAAGCCGATGCCAACGCCGCCAGTGAGCATTTCAGCCGCGACGATAACGAGCCACGCTACGCCGATAGAAAGACGAACGCCGGTGAGCACATACGGCAGCACGGCTGGCATTAACACTTTTGTAAGCAGCTTCCAGGCGGATAGGTTGAGCACGCGGGCTACATTTAAATAGTCAGGCGGGATGCGCTGCACTCCGACCGCAGTGTTGATAATCATCGGCCAGATACTTGAGATGAAAATCACCCAGATCGCAGCTGGATTTGCGGCCTTAAACACAAGCAAGCCGATCGGAAGCCAAGCCAGCGGGCTCACGGGGCGAAGCAGACTAATGACCGGAGACAGCATCGCGTTTAACATCGTAAATCGCCCAAGCGCAAAACCGAGTGGGATCCCAACGAGCGCCGCCATGCCGAACCCGATGCCCACACGCTGCAACGAAGCGACAATGTTCCAGCCAATACCTTGATCGTTAGGGCCATTGCGATAAAACGGATTGCTGAAAAGTTTTACTGCCGCCTCCCAAGTAACCGCCGGAGTTGGTAAACGCTTACCGGTCACGGCGAGGATGTGCCAAAACAAAATAAATATGCCAATACCCACTAGGGGTGGCAACACAGTGCGCGCGATATGAGCCAATCGCTCCCGCCGCTGGGCTGCCGCCGCCTCAATCTCGCGCGAGCGCGCGAGCGCCCGCGCCATACGGTGGGTTTCATCATCCACTCGCAATACCTGCGGCGTAAATGAAGCACTTTTTAGAGAATATCTCCCCAAAACGGGGGCTTCCGCCGACGTGCCAACAACGATTGCATTCATCACGCCGCCCGCACTTTAAAGGCTGCCGCATATTGCGCGGGATTGCTGCCATCCCACTTCACACCATCAATGAGCGTCGACGCACGCATGTCTGATTTGGGTACGCTGAGCTTGGCGGCAGCGGCCGCATTTTTAAAAATATCAATCCGGTTAACTTTTTTTGCAATCGCCAAATAATCAGGATCCGTTTTGGTTAGGCCCCAACGCTTGTGCTGCGTGAGGAACCACATGCCATCGGACAAATACGGGAAATTTACTGCGCCGTCGGTGAAGAATCGCATCGCGTGGGTATCCTTCCATTTTTTACCAAGACCATTTTCGTAGTTGCCGAGCATGCGCCCTTCAATCGTGTCAACGCTGGTATTGACATGGGCTTTGTCCGCAATCGTTTGTGCGGTTTCGCTGCGATTGGCATCGCTCGCCTCAATCCATCGCGCCGCATCTAAAATCGCAGCGGTAACGGCACGCGCAGTGTTGGGATTTTTTGCAATGAACTCTGCGGTTGCACCGAGTACTTTTTCAGGATGTTCGGGCCAGATATCTTGCGTGGTGGCCACAGTAAACCCAATCTTATCGATGATCGCCCGTGCGTTCCAAGGTTCGCCCACGCAATAGCCATCCATATTGCCTACACGCATATTCGCCACCATTTGTGGAGGTGGAACCGTAATCGTTTTTGCATCGCTCGTAGGGTTGATCCCGTGCGCGGCTAACCAATAATAGAGCCACATCGCGTGAGTGCCGGTCGGAAATGTTTGAGCGAAGGTGTATTCGCGTTTCTCTTTCGTCATCAACGCGCGCAAGCTCGCACCATCGGTTACACCCTTTTCGCGCAGTTGATTTGAAAGCGTAATGGCTTGACCGTTTTGATTAAGTGTCATCAACACATTGACATCGCGCTGTGGGCCCCCAATACCTGCCTGCACGCCATACATCAAACCGTAGAGTACATGCGCGAAATCTAAGTCCCCATTGAGTAATTTGTCGCGTATCGCAGCCCACGAAGCTTCCTTCGTCGGCACAATTTTCACGCCGTATTTAGCATCGAACCCCTTCACCGAGGCCATCACCACCGACGCACAATCGGTAAGTGGAATAAAACCAATACGCACTTCTTTTTTTTCCGGTGCGTCAGAGCCTTGTGCCCAGACACCTTGGCGAAGTAGGGGTGCTGTAAACGCAAGCGCACTTGCTGCGGCGGTCACATTGAGAAGGCGTCGACGCGTCAGCACGATGGACGGTTGGACGCTTGCGGTTGCGAGGGGATCTGATTTCATTGGGGTATGGCCTTGGAATTTGAAGTAATGCAATGCACAATCATGAATTAGCATATTGCATGCCAATATGTAACATATTGATGTATATGACTTTTTAAGTGCGTTCTGCTTAATCTGCAATTCTTGCGGTGCACAAAAAAGTATCGAAATGCGCCGCATCGGTGCGCACAGAAATGCGGCACGATGGCGACAATGATCGCGATCGCCGTCGCAGTCGCACCACACTTGAATTCAGGTTCGGATGCGCGCAGAATGCAGCGTTGCAGGACTTCGGAGTACGCATGTATGAATGCAAGTCACCGCTTTAAAACGTGCATCACCGCGTTGTGCGCACTGCTCACACCCGTCGGATACGCGCACGCCCAGGTGCAGCTTACTTTGGTATCAAACGCGGCCAACGCGCCAGTAGACATGGTGAGTGTGGGCGACGGAAAAACGATGTTGGTGGTCGAACAGGCGGGGCGAATCGTGCGGCTGGAAAACAACCGCTACGACAGCGCGCCGTTTCTCGATATTTCTTCGCTGCTCCTCGGAGGTGGCGAGCGCGGGCTGCTTGGGCTCGCGCTGCATCCACAATACAAATCAAATGGATTGCTGTTCGTGAATTACACGCGGACGGGAGATGGCGCAACCGTGATCGCCCGCTTTACGCGTAACGCAAACGACCCAAAGCGCGCGGAAATCACCTCGCAAAAAATCTTGCTCACCATAGCTCAACCGTATGCTAATCACAACGGAGGTGCGTTACGCTTTGGTCCTGATGGGTATCTTTACATTGGAATGGGCGACGGCGGTAGCGGCAATGATCCACAAGGGTACGCACAACAGATGAAAAGTCTGCTCGGTAAAATGTTGCGCGTTGATGTGGATAAAAGTGAACCGTATTCCGTGCCCATGGACAATCCCTTCGCACCGAACCCCACTGTAGGCGCGCCTGAAATTTTTGCGGCGGGGCTTCGTAATCCGTGGCGGTTTTCTTTTGATCGCGTTAATGGTGATTTGTTCATTGGCGATGTAGGTCAAGATCAGCGCGAAGAAATTGACTATGTAGGCCCAGTGACCACGCTACAGTTTCCTCGCCACCTCATCAACTTTGGTTGGCGCACGCTTGAAGGTACGCGCTGTACTGGGCTCGATAGCGCAGCAGACTGCACGTCTGGCAAATTCACCCCGCCGATAATCGAATACAACCATACCGAGGGATGCTCCGTTACCGGCGGCTATCGCTATTCAGGCCCAGATGTTGCAGAGCTGCTCGGCGGACATCACTATGTATTCGGCGATTACTGCAAAGGGCAGATTTGGAAAGCCACGCGCGCATCAAACGGCACATGGAGCAAAACAGAGCTTATAAAGGCGCCGGGATTCGTTGCGAGTTTTGCCGAGGACGAACATGGCGAACTGTATGTGCTCGATGGGAAAACAAGCATCTACAAATTGACTTCGCTGACCGCGCCACCGCCTGCCAACCCTACCACGCTCATAGCAAAGGAATACTTCAACACACCCCTTTCGCACTATTTTGTTACCGCTGACCTTGCCGAGCAGCGCAGCGTTGAGACAGGCGGCGCTGGGCCAGGCTGGCTCTCCACAGGACAGACGTTTACAGTCTATGGCGATACCTCCACCCTTCTGCCCGCACCCGGCGTAATCCTGCGTCGTGTATGCCGCTTTTATGGAAAGCCTGGCCTAGGACCAAACTCCCACTTCTACACCGCAGACAACGCAGAGTGTGAATTTGTGAAAGCACGCGATCCCGGCTGGCAGTTTGAAGGCCTGGTGTTCCCCGTAGTGTTGAAAACCGGTAACAACACTTGTCCTGGCGGATTTGTACCGATCTACCGAAGCTATAACAATGGATTCGCGCGCAACGATTCCAATCATCGCTACGTGGCCGATCTCGTAGTTCACCAAAGCATGATCGGGCGCGGTTGGGCAGATGAAGGGGTTGTATTTTGTGGCCTTAACCAGTAATACCTGCGGCGTATAAAGGGCATTTTTTGGGAGATATCTTCTAAAAAACGCCTATTTTGCGCCGCAAGTTTTTACCTCTTTATTGGCAAAAACGCCGTGGCTTCTACTTCAATCAAGATGTCTGTAGTAGGCATCATCGCGGACACTTCCACTACCGTAGAAACCGGCGGTTCGGTAAAGAATAATTTGCGCACACGGTTGTAAAGCGGGAAATCGCGCAAGTCTTTGAAGTACTGCACAAGCTTGAACACATCGTCCATCGTGCCGCCTTCAGCTTCGATCATGGTGCGTATCGCGTCTAATACATACCAACTCTGTGCCAACATCGGACCTTCCTTTATGTCCACGGAAAATTCACCGGTTTGTCCGATGAGTGCGCGCGCAGATTCAGGAATGTCCGCGTAGCCACGCACAATGGTTTGCGCCGCTGGATTCACCGCGATGACACCAGAGAAAAAAATGAAATCACCTCGACGTTTCAAGGCGGCATAGCGGGCGAGAGGTTGTGCGCTCATGGCGTAGAAAGTGTGCTGTGTATTTTTTTAATGAACGCTTCGCGCTGGTCAACGGTGCTGGTATTCATTCCGTGCAACTGCAAATAGATGGTTTTGCAGCGCGGATGGAAGAGCGCGCGCAGCCCGCGCGTGAAAAAACTACGACACGGATCGCGGATAAGTTTCAACCACCACCACGGCGAACCGGAGGTCGTAATCACGGTCAGGCGCACCACATGTTGCATGCCCGGCGCGGCTTTGCCGCCCGGCTTATCTGGCACTTTGAACGCCACGCCGGGTAGCCACACGCGCTCAAACCAACCTTTCAACATCGCTGGCGGGCCGTAAAACCAAGTCGGAAATACAAATACCAGCGACTCAGCCCAGCGTATGGCGGCAACGTGAGGGGCTACGTTTTCGAGGTTAGCTTGCGTGTTGGGAAGGTAGTCTCGTTTCTCGTTTGCACTTAACACCGGATCGAATCGCTCAGCGTAAAGATCAATCGCGCGCACGTCGTGGCCAGCGGCGTTTAACGCAGCGTGTGCAGTGGCGAAAAGCGCCGCACAAAAGCTGTCCGGCGCCGGATGGCAATAAATAATGAGCGTACGCATCGGAACGCCCCCGGCATAGACCGAGGGCAGACTCTGGCTACTTCACCAACTTCGCGCGGACATCTAGCCCCACGCCTTTGCCCACAAATTGAGTGGTGTACACCTTGCTCAAATCCACATCGCCCGCCTTGTAAAGCCCAGCTTTGACCATCTTGTCGTAAAAATCTTTCACTCGAGCATCGTTCATTGTGCCAATGCCGGATTTCAAGGCATCGCCCGAATCAACAATGCCTAATTTTTTCATCAAATCAATCGAGCCTGAAATGTATTCGTCGGTCATCTCAGGGTTTGATTTTTTGATAAGCTCGTTCGCCGCTTTGTTGTCGCCGTATAAATAGTTGTACCAACCCACAATGGAAGCTTCGACAAAGCGTTTAACCAAATCGGGTTTTTCCTTCACCAACTGCGCGCGGGTTTCAATGGTGGTGGAGTAGGTTGAAAAGCCTTGGTCAGCGAGCAGATGCACAATCGGATCAAACCCACCTTGCTTCTTAATGCTGATCGGTTCGCTAATCGAATAGCCTTGTTGCACCGCTTTTTTATCGGCCAGAAAAGGCGCAAGACTAAATGTGTACGGCTTGAGTTGCTCATCTTTAAAGCCGTGGTCAGCCTTCATCCACTGCCAAAAACTAAACTGTCCATCTTTTGAAATGAGCGCGGTGGGTGCGTTTTTTAAATCTGCAAATTTTTCGTAGCCTTGGCCGGGATGGGCGACGATCGCTTGCGGGTCTTTCTGAAATATGGCCGCGACCACTGTGGTGGGCACTCCGTTTTTCACATTGTCAAACGTGAGTAACAAGTTGCCCGTCATCAGGAAATCAATTCGCCCCGCCGCTAACATCGGACGATTGTTTACTTGTGGTCCGCCCATTTGAATATCTACTTCTAGGCCATACTTTTTGTATGTGCCATCGGCTACGGCTTGATAGAAACCGCCATGCCCCGCTTGCGCCTTCCAGTTGGTCGCAAAAGAGACTTTATCTTGTGCAGTCGCCAGGGTAACAGCTCCATACGTCATGAGTAGTGTTGCTAACGCCTTTTTCATTGCATTCTCCAATCAACAATTATCGATTTACTTCATACTCGGTAAGCCAACCTCGGGTTTTTCCTGGGTTCATTAAACCCATCGGATCGGCCACTTTTTTAAATTCAATTTGCGCCACATCAATGGTTTTCATCCCACCATCCTCAATCACGTAAACATGCGGATCGAAAATCGTGATGCCGTAAGATTCGAATATTGCCATGATTTCATACAAACGCGCTTTATCAAAATAGCGCACAAGCGGCAGGCCAAACACAACGTACTCCCCAAACTGCTTTCCGAACTCGTGGTGCATCCACACCTCGTCCCCTAATTCATGCATGAGCGCGCGCGTAGCCTCCGCTGTGAACGGCTGCGGGAAGGCGCATTGCAGGTATGTCCAAGTACGATCCACTTTCAGGGCCATAAGCGTAGTGTGGTTGTAGGCGCACTCATACGCAGGGGGCAACCCCATTTCTTCTATTTCAGTATCGGATTTAACGAGCACAACACGGCCACCATATTGCAGAGCAAGGGTTTCAAACGCACCCACTGATTGGGTAGCAACCAGCGCAAATACCGCATCTTTTCCAGGCGGGAAATACGCACCAAATTCGGTATAAAACTCTGCGAAATGCCGCTCAACGTTCGTGAGTAAACGCAAAGCGAGCGTGGGCGTAGAGGCCGCGTGCGAGAAGCCCAGTGAATCTAAGTAATCATCAAAATGCACAATCACATGCCGCCAATCTTCGGCTGGAGCAAGTGCCACGTCAAGCTCGGTGATGATGCCATTCGTGCCAAACGCGTGATGCACCTTTTGAATATCGGCATCAATCAAATCGATAATTTGTGGCGTGGATTCAACGGTGACCACACGCAAGCGGGTTACATTGCCTTTATCTTTCAAAATGCCGTGACGAATGGAGCCTATTCCAGCGTAGCCACCGGCAACAAAACCACCAATCGTCGCTTGCCGCAACGTGCTCGGAAACATGAGCATTTCTTGGCCCTGCTCGCGGGCAGCACGCTCTAAATCCCACATCAAGGTACCGGCTTGCACGCGGGCTTTGCTCTCGGTGATTTCCAGTACGCGGTTCAGCCCGGTTACATCCATCACCAAGCCACCGTGGAGCGGCACGCACTGCCCGTAGTTGCCGGTTGCACCGGCGCGCAGCGTAAGCGGCACTTTGTGTTTTGCCACCGCAGCTGCGACACGAATGACCTCGGTCTCGCTCGATACACGCACCACCGCCTGCGCGCGGCAATCATCGAGCAATTCCTTTAATACTGGGCTGTACCAATAGAAATCGTGGCTATTCGCGCTGCATGTACTGGTGTCGGTAAAAAGCGCAAGTGGTGCGATATCAGCTGCGAACGCAGCCCAGTTAATTTGCGTTGAAAAGGCCATCGAGCTCTCGGTAGTCGGGTAAGGTTGTGTCAATCATGTGTCCGTAGCGTATCACCACGCGATCAGATTGGGGTCGCGCTAGGGCTTCGCTGTCGTCGCGCGCATTGAGCAACACAAAATCGGCAGGTGAGCCTACCGCGACTGGCGACACCTCTGGCAGGCTCATCATGTAGGCCGGTGCTGTGGTGATGAGGTCTAGCCAATCGGAAACTGGGGACTTTAAATGCGCGAGCTGCGCCCCGAGCGTGAACGTACTCCACACATCCAAGTCACCGTACGGGTAAAACGGATCACGGTGGTTATCGGAGGCAATAGCCACGAGTACTTCAGCCTTGCGCGCCTCCAGAAGCGTGGTGATACCGCGGCGCGTGGGCGTCGTTTGCGCGTTGCGGTCTTGCAAAAAAAGATTAGTCGTGGGCAACGCGACAAGCGAAACGCCATTTTTCTTGCAAAGCTTCAACGTACTGGCAATTTCGTCCGGGGTTTGCATTGCGAGCGAACAGGCGTGCCCGCACACTACATGCCCTTGCATCGAGAAGCGGGGCACCATTTCAGCGATCATCTTCAATCCGGTTGCGTCTACGTCTAAGCCTTCGTCCACATGAAAGTCGAGCTCAAGTTCATAGGAAGCCGCCAGCGCGAATACTTTTTCTAACTTCTTCAGCATACCCTCGTTGCGATAGACGAAGCAGCCCAAAACGCCGCCGGTGCGCGCGACATGCGCGGCAATGCGTGTGCCTGCTGCGGGCTCGGCTAACACATCGAGTGGCGTGAGGGATACCCGCTGCAACGCGAGCTTGCCCGACCATTTGTGCGCAAGCAGCTCCACGATGTCCCACGCGACGGGCGCCTCAGGCGTTACGTAATCGATGTGCGTGCGCAACCCGCGCGTGCCGTAAGCGTATGCGCAGCGCAACGAAAAATCCATGCGCACCGCGAGATCATCGGCTGTCCATTTCATCCGGTCGTTTGCGGCCACCTCTATTGCGGCAAACAAATCACCTTCCGGCGAACGGGTACGTGGGTACAGCAGCCCCTTATCTAAATGCGTGTGAACATCCACAAACGCGGGCAGGAGCAGACCGCCCCGTGCGTCGATTGTTTCACCGGCTAGCGGTGCGGTATTTGGGTTGTGTACACCGAAAGCCGCGACCTTTTCGGAGGAGATAAGTACGTCAAACCGCCTATTTTGCGCCGCAGGTATTGAGACGTTGCGCAGCGTGTACGTAGTGGATTGTGCTTTGGCTATCCAGTTCATCGCTCTTGCTTTAACTCCGACTCATGCCACGAACCCAGCGCAATTTTAGAAACCCAATTGAAGAAGGCGTAGATCAAAATACCAGTAAGGGAGACGAGCACCAGCGCGGCGAACATGCGCGGTATTTCAGTGCGAAAGCTCGACTCCAATATCCGTGAGGCCAAGCCAGTTTCCTTGCCTGCCGCACCGGCGACAAACTCCGCCACAACCGCTCCGATCAAGGCTAACCCGCCCGCCACCTTCAGCCCCGCGATGAAAAACGGTAACGCTGACGGGATGAGTAGATAGCGAAGTTTTTGCCAAGTGGAGGCTTTGTAGAGCGTAAATAAATCTTGCAAATTGCGATCAGCGGAGCGCAAGCCGATAAGCGTGTTGGACAAAATGGGGAAGAACGCTACGATCCAAGCAACGATGAGGAGCGCAGCAGTCGTTGAATGTACGTAGATCAAAATCAGCGGCGCAATGGCGATTACTGGGGTGACTTGCAGAATAATCGCGAACGGCACGAGCGACCACTCCACCCATTTCGATAATGAAAACAGCAATGCCAGCGCCACCCCGCCGACAATCGCCAGGAAGAGTGCAAGAAACGTGATTTTGAGCGTGAACAGAAGTGATGGATAGAGTGAAGTCCAATCTTTCATGAGCGTAGAGGCTACGAGCGACGGAGCGGGAATAATGTAATGCGGAATATTGTTCGTGCGCACAACATACTCCCACGCGGCAATCGCGAGCAGCGCGCAAACGATCGGCAAAGTGCGTGAAAATAGTTTTTCGTTTGCAACGCTAATCATGGTGTTCTCCTGCTTGTTGGAGCGCTTGGCTCACGTGAATGCACAACGCGTTGTACCGTTCGGTGGTGCGAAAAGCCTGCGTCCGCGGAAACGGTTCATCAATGGCAATTTCATCAATCACCCTGCCTGGTCGTGATGCCATCACCACAATCCGATTCGATAAATACACCGCTTCGTACACACTGTGGGTTACAAACACCACGGTGAACTGCTGCGCGCCCCAGAGCCGTAACACATCATCATTGAGCTTCGCGCGGGTCATCTCATCGAGCGCAGCGAAAGGTTCATCCATCAACAGTAGTTGCGGCTGCGTAACCAACGCCCGAGCGATTGATGCCC
>JANMDS010000322.1:0-3001 GCA_031376405.1 Betaproteobacteria bacterium | reverse complement strand
GAAAAATAATGAATTGCTCAAAGCACAACCGGGGTCCGGCTGGGATCTAGTTGCCGGCCGCGATCCTCAATGTATTCAATGAGTTGCTGCGCACCGGATTGCCAGATGAGCTCATTTCTGATGCGCTCAGTTTCGACAGTGTTTTGGGGCGTATCTCCCGCCAACGCGCGATAGGCGAATGCAGCCAGCGTGAACGGATGATGGTCGCCCCGCGATTTTTGTAGCGTATCGCTCGCGCTAGCAATGAGTAATTTGGCAGCTGCGCGATCCCCGTTTCGCAGCGCGCACACTGTCAGTAAGATACGGGTTGCTGCCACGTTTACGCTCGCTTCACCTGCTTTTTCGATATAGGCACGCTCGACGCGACGCAGCATTTCGCAGGCCGGTGCAGTCTTGCCTGCGCGCAATGCGGCCTCGGCTTCGAGTCGCTCAAACCTCAAGATGTTGTCGGCAATGGTCGGTGTTGATTCGAGTTGCCGGTAGGACGAGCCGATGAGCTTAAATCCAGCTTCGGCCTCCTCTGCGTTGCCCCGATACATGGCAAGCAACGACTTAAGCTGCAAGGTGGGTTTGCCGGGGCTTTCGCGGTAGGCAAGATTACCGTGAAGTGTGTCAATCATCTTCGTCCCGTCGTCCCAGAGTCCGAGGCGGATTGATGAATATGCAAAATTGAAGCAGGTGATATGCGTATCTGGGTGCGCAACGCTTAACCGCTCAATAATATCGTTGCACGCGCGCTTGAGCGGCGGATTAGCCTCGGCAAATCTGCCGTCCAAGTAGCTCAGTGCTGCCAGCTGAGCGTGGGTGTGAATGCGATCTGTTGTGCCGCGCCTTGGGTATTGAGTATCGAGTGCGACGACCGCGTTGTAGCGTTCCCTTGCAGATTTAAGGTCGCCGTTGACTTGGTCAACAATCGCTTGCCCTTCAATTGCCCATGCAAGCTCTTCGACATTTTCAGGTTGATACTGTCGCCAGAGCGATTCCGCATAAGCGTAGCGGGTTTTGGCCACTTCATATTTAAACATACGCGTGGCGATTGCGCCCTCAATGTTCGCGAGCCGTGCAAGCTCAAGGGGCGCGGTCATTCCGCTACTTTTAATTAGGGAATGCGCACTTTCAACGTGACCTTGCGCCAAAGTGAAATCATTTCCTCGCCAAGCGCAATTTGCTAGTTCACGTAAGAGCGCTATTTGCTGCGGAATATTGGCAGACTTCTGCGCTTCGGTAAGCATTGCCGAGCGAATTTTGATGGCATCTCGGTATTCTCCGATGTCACGGTAGAGAGTTGCCATTTTGGAGTTGGTTGTGAGGGCTGTTTCTGCAGTTATCGTTCCGTTGCTGGTCAAATACCCACTGGCTCTGTCCAACAATTCTTTAGCCGTAAACGTGCGCTTCGCAGCAACATCCGGGCTCATGCCTTGAAACAAACTTTCCATCAGCCCATCAATCGAATCGGCGCGGGATTGGCTTTGGGCGGCTTTTTGGCTCTGGGAAATGGCTTGCAGCCCCAAGCCAGCGGCAGCGAGCGTGCCCATGGCGGCCACGGCGACGGGCACGAGGTGGCGGGTTAAAAATTTGCGCAATCGGTACGCGACCGCGCCTTGCCGGGCGAGCACGGGGCGATACGATAAATAGCGTTCTAAATCTTCGGCGTAGGCGAGCGCGGAGGGGTAGCGATCGTTTGGCGCGCGGCGCAGCGCTTTATCGAGAATGGCGGTTAAATCGCCAGCGAGGGCGCGCTTAACTTGCCGTTCGCTGCTCTCGTCCAAGGCCAATACCTGCGGCGCAGAAATGGCATTTTCTGACAATAATCGGCATGGATTATTAAGCGTGGCCATGCGCGCGCTAAGATCTTTGGCTTGATCGGTAAAGGGCACGCAACCAGCGAGCAATTCGTAGAGCACGACCGCAATGGCGTACACATCCGTGCTGGTGGTCACCGTTTCGCTTAAGCATTGCTCGGGCGCGGCGTATTTCGGGGTGAGGGCGGCGCCAGTCATGCGGGTGAATTGGGTTTCTTCGGCGGTGCGCTCTTCGCTCAATAATTTGGCGATACCGAAATCAAGCACCTTTACCAAACCTTCGCGGGTCACCAAAATATTCGACGGCTTCAAATCTCGGTGAAGCACAAGCCGCGAGTGCGCATGATGTACGCCCTGCGCCACTTGTATGATGAGCTGCACTCGCTCCTGTATTGTGGATCTTTTCGCACGACAAAAATGATCGAGCGGCTCGCCGTCGATAAATTCGAGCGCGAGAAATGGTTGCCCAGTATCGGTGGTGCCCGCATCGTAAATGCGCGCGATGTTGGGGTGATCGAGCTGGGCGAGCATATCCCGTTCGCGGGCAAAGCGCTCGGCAAGCATCGGCGAGGGCATCACTGCCATAGGCAACTTAAGCGCAACCGGGCGCTTCAAGTTGCCGTCCGTGCGCTGAGCAAGCCACACATCGGCCATGCCGCCTTTGCCCAGCGAGCGGATGAGTGTGTACGCGCCGATATTGTCATCGGCCTTAAATGCAACTTCGCTTTTTACGCGGGCGTTGCCAAAAACTTTGGTTACCGCCGCATCGAAATTCGCGTGCGTCGTCTCGCCCCCGAGCATCAGCGCCACGCGGCGGGCGAGCTGCGGGTCGTCCGCGTCTAGGCGTGCCAGCGCTTCGCGCTGCGCGTCGCGCGAAGCGCTCGCAAGCGCCTCGGCATGGGCGAAGGCCTCACGCCAATTTCCGGTAGAGTTGTTCTCAGTCGCTGGGGGCATGTGTCTTTTTGTGCGCCAAATTTTTTTCAATAGTAGACCGTGCGCGAATGGGTTTCAACTCATGTCGCGTACGACTGTACCGAGTTACGACCCGAGCCGCGTCCCCCATTTGGGGGAGTGTGAGTGTGTTTGCACCCCAAAAAAAGCATATTTTTTGGAAGATAAAGTTGAAAAATGGATTGTTTTGCGCCGCAGGGTTTATGCGTTTTGGCGACAATTTACGTTTAGGGTTGTCGTCAACAAAA
>JANMDS010000288.1:0-2318 GCA_031376405.1 Betaproteobacteria bacterium | reverse complement strand
CTCAAACAAAGGCTGGTAGGGAATGCTCCGCTCGTTGAGCATATCTTTCCAAACGCCAAGCATTGTGCAGTGGTGACGCCAGCATTTCACGCGGGATTGCTGGCAGTAATGGGACTGCCAACACACCCAATACAGCGACAGCAAAAATTGATCCGGACTGAGTGTCGGGAACTGCATATGCCAAAGAGAAGACTTATATCGTGATTGGCGTGTTGAACATGGTCGAAGATGATATTAAGCGGTGCCGTGATCTTCCTCCAAGATTTTCACATCAAGGCGATGCAAGACACTCTGATGATGTTCGTGTCGGTTGATGACCTTGATGCATGGTGGCGACATCGTAATTGATTACCGGGTAAAACAAAAAAGTGATTGCCAAAGTCACGAAAAGAGCGTAAGCTAAATGTGGAATGAGCCAGCCCAATACGCCAAACGACTTGAAAGAAGCGCTAAAGATCATAGGAGAACTGCGCCAAATCAACGCGAGGCAAGCAGCTCGAATTGCGGAGTTGGAGCAGGAAGTAGAGGGCTTGAAAGGCAAATTAGAAGAAACGGTGCGAGCGGGGAAGCGGCAAGCGGGACCATTTTCAAAAGGCCCACCCAAAGCGAATCCGAAAAAGCCTGGACAAAAAGATGGGCATGCGGCAGTCCATCGGGCGAAGCCGACAAAGATCGATGAAATCGTGAAGGCCCCACTGCCGACACAGTGCGGGTGCGGCGGGACGATAGTAGAAGATGAGGTGCAGCAGCAATATCAGGTGGATATTCCTCGTCCGATCCCGACGAAGGTGACGCAATTCGATGTGAGCATAGGACACTGCGCAAACTGCGGGAAGCGGCATCAAGGGCGGCATGCCGAGCAAACCTCAGATGCATTGGGAGCCGCCGGGGTGCAGATTGGGCCGAATGTGATGGCGTGGAGTGCAGAGTTGAAGCATGGGTTCGGGATTTCGTATGGCAAGATCGCCAAGTTATTGAGCAGCGCGTGCGGGTTAACGGTGAATCGATCCACGCTGGTGCGAGGCGACGAGCGGATCGCGATGCAATTGCGCCCGACCTATGAGCAATTGATCGTGCGGCTGAGGGACAGCAAAGTGGTCTACGGCGATGAGACCAGTTGGCGAATCAATGGCGGCAAAGCGTGGCTGTGGGTGTTTACCAATGACGATGTGGCGGTCTATACGATTGATCCCACCCGTGCGCATGAAGTCGTCCAACGGATTCTCGGCAGCGACTTCAAAGGCGTGCTCAAGTGCGATTGCTTTCTAGCCTATGACGATGCTGATCTGTCCGCCATTGAACAAAGTAAATGTCTTGGGCATCTGCTGCGCCGGTGTAGTGATATCGGCGAAAGCGTCACCGGACGAGCAGTGGTCTTCAGTCGCCAAGTTGCCAAACTGCTGCGGGCGGCCATCGCGCTCAAAAAACGCTGCGAGGATCTCAAGCCACATGGCTATTTGGTCGCGCGCGGACGTTTAGAAGCCGCTTTGGATCGTTTGCTGCAAGGTAATTACACTGATCCCGAAAATGCCAAGCTGGCCAAACTATTGCGCAAACACCGTCACCAACTCTTTGGCTTTTTGGCCATCCCAGAACTGGATGCCACCAACAATGCCGCTGAGCGTGATATTCGACCCGGCGTGATCGTGCGCAAAACAAATGGCTGTAACCGCTCCAACGTGGGTGCACGCACCCACGAAATCATCACCAGCGTCTTCCGAACGTGCATCAAGCAAGGCAAAGACTTTGTTACCCACGTCGCCGATTTGTTACGCAATCCCGACACACCGCCTCTCAACATCCTGCCGCCCAATTCTCCTAAGCCTGCCCCTTCGTGATTGCTGGCCGCCGTAGCCGGTCTTTACCCGGTCATCAATTACTAATGAAAACTTACAAACACCTCGGTGTCTTTAGCGACCTTGTTGACGCGGCTAACAAGCAACAACCGCTTTATCCGCTGGCCCACCCTGGTCGCGAGACGCAACAGCGTGTGCGCGAGGTGATGGGCTTTTGCAACCAACCTGATGTGCCTTTGAGCGCGCGCGTGGACGCAACTTGGGAGCGCGACGGCTTAATCGGCGAAGCGATCTCGTGGTCGGTGGGGTATGGCCCACGCACGCAGGCGTGGTTGTTCAAACCGGCAAATGCACAAGGGCCGCTGCCCGGTGTGCTGGCCTTACACGACCACGGCGGTTTCAAGTTTTTTGGCAAAGAGAAAATTGCCGATGGGCCAGATTCGCCGCCCCAAATTATGAGGAGCTTCCGCGACGAGTACTATGGCAGCCGCGCCTATGTCAACGAGCTGGCGCACGCAGGGT
>JANMDS010000265.1:0-4091 GCA_031376405.1 Betaproteobacteria bacterium | reverse complement strand
GTAAGGGCTCATCGTCAATTTATGCACAAAGCCGACTTTACGCATAAATAGTGTTATACCCCTTATATGGTGGCACTTTCAGGATAGAGTTGATGCTGAATAGTTCGTTCTACCTTGATCGTACTGTCAGGTGTGCAAGCCCTCGCCGGAGTAATCTGGAAATCATGCCGGGGACCTGCGAAATGTGCGAGTTCGCCAAGTGCCCCGACCCTGCGATACGCGGCCATTTAACGTTTCCGATAGCGCACCTGATGAGATAGGCTACGAGCGGGCTTCATCCAAGTAACAGGTGTTTCAGTGCGCTGGAGGACGGCTGTACATTGCGACAAAGTGCGCGAGCGGCCAAAATGGCCAGCAGCGTCTTCAGCAAACTTGGCGACGACCAACATGTCGAACGCACCCGAAAGACTCGGCGATCTCCCAGAGCGGTGCGCTCTCCTTGCCAAGCGCGGGGGTACAGGTCGCCCGTGTATCCCTTTTCAAGCACGGCCTTACTCAGTTGCGCCGCATTGAGAAGACGCACCACAGGCCAGTGGTTGAGAACGTCCCCGTATCTCTAGAGACGTCATGCTTGCACGCCAACGGCTATAGATGACACCATACGCCAGATCAAGCGCCATTGCGGATTGCCATAACCTGCGAAAGCACCGATTTAGTCAGCGCCATCACGGCTACGAACTTCGTCTTTTTCTGTGTCAGCACAGCAAGCTCGCCAGCGAGTTTGACTATCGCGTCAACCTGTTCAGTAGTTGGTGGATGCACCGCCAAGTCATCGTCGCAGAATGCCAGAAACTCCTGTTCATTTGCAGCGTATTCATCCTCGACGGGACGCCGCGCGATCACAAGCCGCAATTTCTCGGTCGCATCGAACGTTGTCGCCTCAAGGCGGGCGAGGATGATCAACGTGTCGCCCAACGCATTCTGTCTAGCAATATGCATGTTGATGTATCTGAGACTTTCTGCTTCGTTCATTGTTTCATCGGTCGACATGATCAGCTCCTGTGTGTTTGTTGGTGCGTTGTGCGCCCTTAAACGTGTCTATTTAGGCGACGCGCCGTTGATCGGCTGATCGACGGCGTGTGCGCCTGCCTGGGCAAACGTCATTGAGTGGCGGCGGCGTCTAGTTCCTTCTTCACCTTTTTCAGGTCAGTCTGCAAATCGCTCGCATACTTCCACGCAAATTCCAGCCATTCTCTAGGGGTAAGTTCTTCAGCTAGGCCGAGAAACGCTTTCTTCGCGATCTTGAGACTTTCGGCTGGCACCGCCACACGTTCGCCGAAGGTTTTGGAAATTTCACTTGATCGCCTCTCCTGTTCGGCAATGAGCTTCTCCCTCAGCGACTTCCGCTCGTCAGCGATGTCCTTGATCAACTTCACCTGAGCATCGTGGTTGGACATGCCCGCGCGCGCCGACAGCGACGCGCGATACAAATCGGCGTGCACGTCCGCAATATCGGAAGCCGCCAGTCCTTGCACGATCACCTCCCGTCTAGCGTAAGCCTTCTGTGCCTGATCGACGAAAACTTCGACTTCGTTCTGCGCGTTGGCGACTGCGACTGCGCCTTGGGATGCTAGGTCGCGGGCGGCTTGCTGAGTGCTGCAACCGACAATACCGATCACAGATAAGGTCAGCGCTAGCGCAGCCATTTGGCACAGCGAGTTAGGGTGATTCTGCGTTTTTGCGACGTTCATGATGTTCTCCTTTGCATTCATCAATTCAGCTTCCGCCTAGCGACCGATGTAAAACAATCCTAAGGCTTTCACAAACTCAGCAATATCAGCTGGCTTGACACCGGCAGAGTGATAGGTGGCGAGGATTGTCGAAATGTTGGTAATCAAGCTCTCCCATGCCTGAGCGCCGGTCTTCGAAGCTTGCATCACCGACTCATAGGTCATTGCGTTAATCTGCAAACGCAACACGTCTTGCTCCACTCTGAAGCGGTGTGCATCGTCGAAGTAGAAGCCGAACGACTCGTACAGTCGACGCTTTTCTTGTGCCGCCCGTTTCGCTTCTACCACCCGCGTCTCCTCCGTTACCCCTTTGACTTCTTGCGCGCCGCTCTGAATTTCGGTGAGTTTCTTGTTGATGTTCACGCCCAAAATACTCTCGCGCGCCGGAACTTGATCAGTGCGTTCACGCGCTGACTCGATTTCGAGGGCAAGCCTCGCCTGAAACAGAGCCTGCAATTCAGCAATGGCGGCGTTTAGTCTCTTCTCGCGCAAAAGTATCCGACGCTCATCAAGTGCAGCTTGCGCCTCGAATCCATCGACGATCACGCGCTGGTGTTCCTTGGCCAGCATGAGCGGTCCCAATCGCGGTTTCTTTGCCTCTTTGAGCAGCTTGTCCGCCTCGTCGGCAATCGACGGAATGAGCCGGACGACCGCTACAGCAGTGCGTTGGTCGGACGACAACTTTGAAGGATCAGACACCCCGGTGGCAACAGCACCTAGCACGGTTTCTAGCGCTTCGAGCTTTTCAATGGCAATCGCATAATCGTGAGCGCTGCCAAGCTTCCCGGCGGCGGCTGCCAAGCCATCTGCCCCTTTCTCCAGCGCCGCTGCGGCTTTGCTCAATCGCGCGAGATAGGTTTCGTCGGCCACCGTGGGAGCCAGTGCGTCGACCTCGCTCGCAAATGTCTTCTGCAACTCCTTTAGCTTGGTTTGCTCTTCTGCTAGGTCGGCCTGATAGCGCCCATGAGCCTCTCGATCTTTTTTGAGCTCGGCTTGCCGCAACACGATTTCGCTGCCTTGCGGCAGTCCTCTTTTCTTTTCAAAGTCCGGACTCTTTTGCTCTTCGAGCTCATTGCAGGCAACGATGAGGTTGCCTAGCGGCGCCTGTACAAGCGGTTGCCTGGCGGCTGGGATCCTCCTCTTGGCCTCGGTCGACAGATTGGCCGTCGGCGGTGTCGCACGGTCCTTGAGCGCACCCCATTTCCGCGCCGACGCGCAATCAGATTCAATGCGCGCCACCGCCTCAAACAAACGGGCTTTCCCTGCTACGTTCTTTTCGAACCGAAGCAGCGCAGCCGCATCCCCAACCCACGCTCGCTGGTCATTAACTTCAATTTTGTTACCCGTCAGCTTCTTGATCCTGAAGTCGAGAAAGAATTGGACATAGGATTCACTGATTGGCGAGTCGGTTGCTGCAACGTATTCAATTTCGAAGTTCCGCGTAGTAGCCGCCCGTTCCTTAAGGACAGCAATTTCCAGCTCGCTTAACGCCTTAAACTTCTTGTCAAGCTGGGTAATGGTTTCCGCAAGATGGACTTCCGCAGTGGCCTTCTTAGCTTCCTGACCCTGCTTGTCGCGGGCCTCGTTGTACAGCACTGACGTCGCACAGCCCGGGCAGAGAAAAACTGCGAGTAAGAACGGTAGTGCTTTCATTGGAATCTCCCGGTGTTAACTCAAGCTTCGAGGATGTGATTCTCGGCGAGGGCCGAGCGAAAAGTTGCTGCTGCGAGTGGCTTCGCACCGCTCGTTTCAATCTGTTTAATTGCGATCACATTCATACAAAAAAGTCGTTCAGTTTGGGCGTTGAGAAAATGTTGGGCACAACAAGGCGATGTGCGGATGCTAGGTTTATAGCTTCGCGTTCGGTACTACGCGAATAGGTAGGAGTGGGATTCAAACGGCCGAAGCCGAATTTCTCATCTCTCAATGGTTGATCAAAAAAGCGTGTGGGTTCCTTTCCGGCAGCCACCGATCGTCCCCTGCGCCATGAGCGATAAATCGGCTCAGACACAATTATTTGAACTATCGCTCGAACGAGGCCGCGCATTCATTCCCGCCCAACAACCCCATGAGCCACTCCGCAACTTTTTCCGCTTTGTATAGTGAGCAACGGCAACCAGCCGTTGACAGCGAAAGGGATTGCAATGGTTTTCTCGGAATATCTTTCTGCGGCGAAGGGTGCGATTACTTACGTCAAGGGTCAGGTGCGGTATCGTGGTCTGAACACCGGTGGTGGGTGGATTCGCGATCCGCTTGATGTGCCACAAAAATTTGCGGCGCGCATCAAGTCGCTCAACATGGCAAGCGAAAACCGCGCCGCCATGGCGAACACCGACGCGGGCTGGGATCAAAATGTGGATC
>JANMDS010000227.1:0-1611 GCA_031376405.1 Betaproteobacteria bacterium | reverse complement strand
CTCGCAGAGCAAATCGAAGACAGCATGGCAAGCGCCAAACTCACTAAGGTTGCGATGGCAGAGCGCATGGCCACCAGCCGCTCGCAGCTTGATCGTGTGCTCGATCCGGATAATCTGTCCGTGCAACTCGATACTCTGATTCGCGCCGCAAGAGCCGTGGGCAAAGATGTCGAGATTCGCATCAAGCGGTCGGCGCGGCGTGAGGTTGTTGCGTAAGCTTACGCTTTTAAACGCGTGGGAAACAAGTTGCCCGCACTACCCGGCTTTTCGTTCCCGTGACATATGTTGACAATCGTTCTTGATACAAACGTATTCATTCAATGCCGACCGTTGCATGAACTGCCATGGTCGGATTTGTGCCATGGCGAGACCTATTCGCTCGCAGTGACGCCCGCCATAATGCGCGAGATCGACAAGCTAAAGCAAGACGGAAAACCGAGGCGATCCAAACGAGCGCGTTTAGCGGCGTCAATCCTTAGCCGCTGCGACCCAACCGATGCGCGAACAACGCTATCCAATGGCATCGAGCTTGCGGCGCGATTTGATCTCGTGTCGGCTTGGGAACAGGAACCATTTACAAGGCTTGATAGAGCGCTGGCTGATGATCAGTTGATTGCCGATGCCCTTACGTTGTCGCGTCTCGGCGAAAGAGTGTTACTCCTGTGTGGAGACACAATGCCGCGATTTCGTGCCAAACAGTTTGGACTAGATGCCACAGACATTCCAGACTCTTGTTTACTGCCGCCGGAAACCGACGACCGTGACAAAGAGCTTAGTGAGCTTCGCGAGTTCAAAAAGGCGACTGAGCGCCAACGACCGAAACCTTTCGTTGAGCTGTTAGGCACAACCAACGATGAAACTTTGCAAGTCGAGATTGTGCAATATCGTCAGGTGCCGTCGGCGTGGGCCGAATCTCGCACTGCGGACTACCTTCGTCGAAATCCACCAGCGTTCAAGAACAACGGCAACGATATGAGTTTTCTAGTGGCGAGCGCGTCATTGAGCGCAGCACAGTTAAAGGAGTATCTAGCGGCGTATGAGAGCTTTGAAACTCAGGTGCGCTGGTATTTCTCAACAAGCTTGCACGCCGTGCGAAATGAAGTTGCGCATTTGATACAGTTAAAAATCCGAATTGGCAATAACGGCGAGCTTCCAGCAGAACGATTTCGTCTCGGCCTAAAGACCCAAGATGGTGCCAAACTCTACGAATCCGATGTACGTGAGTTCTCATTTCAACCGCCTCGTGCTCCGAAACCACCGCAATCAACTGATCTGCTCTTCGCTCAGAAACAGCTGCGTCCACCGGTATTCAATGTGCCTCACATCCGCTCGGTAGCTGCACTGCAGGACCCAGAGACCATGGTGTGGGAGAAAGAGCCAAGCAAATATGACGGGCGAGATTATCTCGAACTGGAGTGCGCTCTTCTCAGGCACGGAGACTTCACGCATAGCCGAAGTTTCGCTATGGCCTTACTGGATAACCAAACCGAGGCGCGTTTGATCGCATCAATTTCATGCACCAACCTCCCGCAGCCCGTTACAAAAAAATTCACGATTAGGGCAGTCGTTAAGGAACGTGACGTACCTGAGATGCAAGGATGAGTCGACGGA
>JANMDS010000216.1:0-13484 GCA_031376405.1 Betaproteobacteria bacterium | reverse complement strand
GCCGCACCACCTGCTCTACCACTTGGCCCGAAGTGCGCTTTTCGTAGGCAGCGGGCGTAGCGGAGACAAATATCGTTTGCGGCATGAATTTTTCAAACTCTTCAAATTGCAGCGGTCGATTGTCCAGCGCGGAAGGCAGGCGAAAGCCGTAGTTCACCAAATTTTCTTTTCGGGAACGATCGCCGTGATACATCCCGCCTAACTGCCCAATCAACACATGGGATTCATCTAAAAAAAGCAAAGCATCGCGGGGCAAATAATCTATGAGTGTGGGCGGCGGCTCGCCCGCTTCCCGCCCGGCAAGGTGGCGGGAATAATTTTCAATGCCTTTGCAAAACCCAATCTCCACCATCATTTCTAAATCGAAACGGGTGCGCTGTTCAATCCGCTGGGCTTCTAATAGCTTTTGCTCCGCAACGAAAAAATCTTTGCGAACTACTAGTTCATCTTTTACTAGCTCAATGCAACGTAACACGTTTTCCCGTGGGCTTACGTAATGGGATTTCGGAAAGACAGTGAAGCGCCCTACTTTTTGTAGGATGTGGCCAGTAAGCGGATCAAAAAATTGCAACGTTTCTACTATGTCGTCAAAAAGCGTAACCCGCACAGCGTTTTCCGCATTTTCAGCAGGAAAAATATCAATCACATCGCCCCGCACGCGAAACGTGCCCCGCCGAAAATCAAGCTCGTTGCGAGCATATTGCATCTCAGTTAAGCGCCGAATCACCGCGCGCTGCTCTACTTTTTCGCCTTCACGAAGATGCAATATCATCGAGTGGTAATCCACTGGATCGCCGATCCCGTAAATCGCTGAAACGGTGGCGACGATGATCGTATCCCGGCGTTCAATAATACTTTTGGTGGCCGACAATCGCATCTGCTCGATATGTTCGTTAATCGAGCTATCTTTTTCGATGAACAAATCTTTTGAAGGCACATAGGCTTCGGGCTGGAAATAATCGTAATAACTGACGAAATATTCCACCGCATTTTCAGGGAAAAACTCGCGAAACTCCGAATACAGCTGCGCGGCTAGCGTTTTGTTCGGCGCCATCACCATCGCAGGCCGCCCAGAGCGGGCAATCACGTTGGCCATCGTAAACGTTTTGCCTGAGCCAGTTACGCCCAAAAGCGTTTGCGCGCTCAAACCATCGTCAATGCCTTCCAACAATTTTTCAATGGCCTGCGGTTGATCACCTGCCGGGGCAAACGGTTGGTGAAGTTTGAATGGGCTGTTGGGGTAGGTGATGGGCATCGCGTCAGTTTATGCGCTCCACTCCCAGCGCGAAAAAAGCCGCTTTTTTGGGAGATAACTTGTAAAAACAGCCGTTTTCACGCCGCAGGTATTTTTTCGAGTTAGTTGCGTAAAATGTTGTTTCAATTGATTTTTAACCTTCCTCCCCCTTCATGTCCGCTGCCTTGTCTCCTCTTGCCCGCGCCGAAATGGCGCCCCGCGACCCGATTTTGGGTTTGAACGAATCGTTTAATGCTGATCCAAACCCTACGAAGGTCAATTTAGGCATTGGCGTGTACACCGACGACCATGGCAAAGTGCCACTATTGCGCTGCATACAAAAAGCGGAGAAAGACATGGCCGAAAAAGCTGCGCCGCGTGGCTATTTACCCATCGACGGCATTGCGGCCTACGACAAAGCCGCGCAGAGCCTCATTTTCGGTGTGCAAAGTGAAATCGTAACAAGTGGTCGCGCGGTAACGGTGCAAACCCTTGGCGGTACGGGGGCGTTGAAAGTGGGTGCGGATCTACTAAAACTATTGAGCGCTTCTGCGCAGGTTTACATTTCTGAGCCATCGTGGGAAAACCACCGCGCCTTGTTTGAACAAGCAGGCTTTACCGTGCATGCGCATCCGTACTACGACGCGGCGGCGCACGCAGTGAATTTCGCAGGAATGAAAGCCTCGATTGAAGCGGCACCAGTGGGTTCAATCATGGTGCTCCACTCGTGCTGCCACAACCCAACTGGCTACGATTTAACGAATGCGCAGTGGAGCGAAATTATCGCGCTCGTGCGGGCGAAGGGCCATGTGCCTTTCCTCGATTTGGCCTATCAAGGCTTCGGCGATGGCATTGATGCCGATGCATTTGTGCCCCGTGAATTCGCTAAAACCGCAGGGCCGATTTTGCTTTCGAGCTCGTTCTCAAAGTCATTTTCACTTTATGGCGAGCGCATTGGTGCGCTTACTGTTGTAGCTGAAAATAGAGATGAAGCGGCCCGCGTGCTCTCGCAATTAAAGCGCGTGATCCGCACCAATTACTCCAACCCGCCGACCCACGGCGCGCAAATGGTCTCCACCGCACTCACTACGCCTGAGCTGCGCGCGATGTGGGAAGAGGAGTTGACCCAAATCCGTGACCGCATTAAGGCGATGCGCGCTTCGTTTGTTGAAAAATTAAAGCAAACCGCGCCGAACCATGACTTTTCGTTCGTAACGCGCCAACGAGGCATGTTTTCCTACACCGGTTTAAGCAAAGAGCAAGTGCTAAAGCTGCGCGGTGAATATGGTATTTACGCGCTCGAAACAGGACGGATTTGTGTAGCCGCGCTGAACACAAAAAATATTGACTACGTCACCAACGCGATTGCGAAAGTTCTCTAACTAACATGCAAAATACTGCGCCGCAGGTACACGGGGCCGATTTCGTAGCAACGTGGGAGGCCCTGCAGGCGCACCACACCTCGCTATCAAAGGTTACGCTACGCTCGCTTTTTGAGAACGAATCGGGCCGCTTCGGGCAGCTTTCGTGCCGAAGCCGTGGCTTGTTACTTGACTACAGCAAACAACGGCTCACTCCGGAGACGATGACCAAGCTGCTTGCGCTTGCTGATGCGGCAAAGCTGTCGGACAAAATTCGCGCGCTTTTTGCTGGCGAAAAAATCAACACCACAGAAAACCGCGCAGTGCAGCACATGGCACTGCGGCGCAAAGAATCCATCCCCTGCATGATCGATGGCAAAGATGTGATGCCCGATGTACGCGCTGTACGCGCGAAAATTGCGAGTACCGCCGAGAGCATACGTAGTGGCACGTGGCGTGGGCTTACTGGGCAGCGGATTGAAACGGTGATTAACATCGGCATCGGTGGCTCCGATTTGGGGCCGCGCATGGTGTGCAACGCGCTGGGCCATCTGAAAACTACGCCGCAAGTGCGGTTCGTAGCCAACGTAGACCCAGCGGATTTAACCCGAGCACTCGTGGGCGCGCAACCTGCAACGACGCTCTTCATCGTCGCTTCAAAAACCTTCACCACCCAAGAAACGCTTGCGAACGCCAATGCCGCGCGCGCCTGGCTGAGGAAGCCCTTCGGGCAAGATGCAGATTTGTCCCGCCATTTCTTGGCCGTCACCGCGTTCCCCGAGCGCGCGGTTCAATTTGGGTTGAGCCGCAGCAACGTGTTCCCGATGTGGGATTGGGTGGGCGGGCGGTATTCGTTGTGGTCGGCGGTGGGCCTGTCCATCGCCATTGGCGTGGGGCCGGAAGCCTTTACGCAACTGCTAAACGGCGCGGCGGATATGGATTCGCATTTCGAAACCACGCCACTTGTTCGCAACTTACCGGTATTGCATGCGCTCGTAGGCGTGTGGAACGCGAATTTCGAGGGCTACGCAAATCGCTTGGTGATCCCTTACTCAGAAGCGCTTACCCGATTGCCTGCTTACTTGCAGCAGCTCGAAATGGAGTCAAACGGGAAGCGCGTAGATAGTGCGGGCAGCGAGATTAACCACGCCACAAGCCCGGCGATTTGGGGGGAACCCGGCACCAACGGTCAACATGCGTTTTTTCAATGGATTCACCAAGGCACGCATTTCGCGCCGGTGGATTTCATCGTAGCCGCGAAGAGCCCCCACCAACCCGCGGCTCAACACCAAATGTTGGTCGCCAATGCCATCGGGCAATCCCGCGCCTTACTCACAGGCAGAGCGTCGCCCGACGATTTACACCGCGCCAGCCCTGGTAACCGGCCATCGACAACGCTTATGTTGCCCGAACTCAATCCGTTTACCCTCGGGCAGTTGGTCGCGTTTTATGAGCACATGGTGTTCGTGCAAGGCGCAATGTGGGGCATCAATTCGTTCGATCAATTCGGCGTAGAGCTCGGCAAGGAAATTGCAAATCAACTGCTTCCCGCCGTAGCGCAAAACGCAAACGTGCCCGATTTGGATAGCTCAACACGCGGCCTGATTGATGCCTTCCGTAGTTTTTAGGAAATGAAAATGAATCAACTTGAACACTTAAAGCAATCCTCCGTTGTAGTGGCCGATACCGGCGATTTCCAGCTTATGCAGCAGTACTCACCGCGTGATGCCACCACCAACCCCACGCTTATCTTAAAAGCGGTGCAAAAGGATGCGTATAAACCGCTTCTAACCGAATCCGTGCAGAGCAATGCGGGCGCGAGCGTAGCGGACATCATGGACCGTTTGATCGTGCGCTTTGGCTTGGAGATTTTGCAAATAATCCCGGGCCGCGTATCGACCGAAGTGGATGCTCGGCTTTCGTTTGATACCGCTGCAACCGTAAAAAAAGCCCGCGCACTCATCGCGTTGTATGAAGCAGCGGGGATAGATCGGAATCGTGTACTCATCAAAATCGCGGCGACCTGGGAAGGCATCGAAGCCGCTGCGCAATTGGAGCGTGAACGCATCCACTGCAACCTTACTTTGCTTTTTTGCTTAGGCCAAGCTGCAGCCTGCGCAGAGGGTGGCATCACACTCATTTCCCCGTTTGTAGGCAGGATTTACGATTGGTACAAAAAATCTACTGGCACGGAATACACATCGGAAAACGACCCAGGCGTTGCTTCTGTTCGCACAATTTTCGCTTACTACAAAGCCCACGGCTACAAAACGGAAGTGATGGCAGCGAGCTTTCGCAATGTCGGGCAAATTGTTGCGCTATCGGGTTGCGACTTGCTCACCATTAGCCCGGATCTGTTGCAAAAACTTCAAGACTCGGGCGAGCCCGCACCGAACGTTTTGGGCGCGAATGTCACCAATGCCGCGATTGCAAAGCTACCCCACAGTGAAGCAAGTTTTCGGTTTGCGTTGAACGAGGACGCGATGGCTACGGAGAAGTTAGCGGAAGGCATTCGCGCATTTGCCAAAGATGCGATTACGCTGGAAAGCATCGTCCGAACGACGGCTTAGCGGTTGACGCGACACGAATTATTTGATACATTGGCTCTTTCGCGGGAGTAGCTCAGTTGGTAGAGCGCAACCTTGCCAAGGTTGAGGTCGAGAGTTCGAGACTCTTCTCCCGCTCCAGTTTCGAGTAAAGGGAAACTTTTCTGTTTCCCTTTTTCTTTCTGTAGAACCGCGATATTTGCTGTTCTAAAGCTCGACGCAATACCGAAAAAAGTCCAGTCCTGGCGGGGTGGCAGAGTGGTTATGCAGCGGCCTGCAAAGCCGTGGACGCCGGTTCGATTCCGACCCCCGCCTCCAATTCTTTTGGACTTTTCCGCCCAGCGCAAGCGAGGGCACGGTTGACCATTTCCAATGCGCTACCCGCCCAGTCGCTTACAAAATCTGCGGCGTAAAAACGGCCTGTTTTAGGACTTATCTCCCCAAAATGTGCCCTTTTTCTGCCCCGGCTCGCCACGCCCCATTTCATTTTTTAGTTGGCGGGATTAACGCTAACTTCACGGCTTCACCTAGAAAATCGTAAACCTGACGGATTCGCTGGTTGGATCGGATTTCGCGGTGCACCGTGAGCCAAATCGGCAATACGGGAATGTTGAGTTCGGGCAGCACGCGGCGCACACTCCTCTCCCGCTGGGCAATGTAGTCAGAGATAAAACCGATACCAAGCCCAGCGCGAACGGCCTGCCACTGCACGCTGTGGTCATCGGTGCGCAGCGCAAAAAGCTCTTTTTGCGGGGCATAACCAAAGCGTTTAAAGCCTTGCAAAATCGTGTCATCGGTGTCGCCGCCGATCAACTCGTGGCTTAGCAGATCGGGTAACGCGCGTGGCACACCTCGACGCTTCAAGTAGTTTTTGTGGGCATACGCACCGACGCTAATTTCAGCAACTTTTCTTGCGATGAGCGAGCTCTGGATCGGGCGCACCATTCGCAGCGCTATATCTGCATCCCGCCTTAGTAGATTGCTCACGGCATTCGAGGCAACAATTTCTACTTGAATTTGCGGCAGCGCCACGCGCATCGAGGCCAATATCCCCGGGAGCATTTCACACGCCACAGACTGACTGGCGGTAATACGCACCGTGCCTGCATCGCTTTGCGTTGACCGAGCAAGCGTGCGCGAGAGGCTCAGTGCGTGGGCTTCCATCTCCCGCGCATGGGTGACCACCGCCAGTGCTGCGCTCGTAGCCCGCAATCCCCTGCCGGTACGCTCGAAGAGCACCGCATCAAGTTGACTTTCGAGCTCGGCAATGTGTCGGCCCACCGTGGGCTGGCTTATGCCCAACACTTTTGCCGCCCCCAGCAAACTTCCTGCATCTAGCGCCGCGAGGAATGATTGAATAAGCGTCCATTCGAAATTGTTATTCATTTTTGAATATGTGATGTGTTCGTTTCGCTAATTGTGGCTCAGCTTAGTTTTCACCACAATCTGTTTATCGATTCACACACGGATGAACCATGACTCAAACAATTGTTATTCTTGGCGCGGGCGGGCGGCTCGGCGCCGCTGCTGTGAGCGCCTTTGCGCGTGCCGGATGGAACGTGATTGCCCATCGTCGCGGCAACACCAGTACGCAAGCAACGGCCAACGTTCGCATCGTCTCCCACCCGCTGGAAAGCGCCGACGCACTGGCGAGCGATGTGCGGCATGCCGACATCGTGCTCTACGCGGTGAACCCTCCTTACACGGCCTGGCCAAAGGATGCGCAGCGGCTGCTCAACCATGCCATTGCGCTCACGCAACGGCTCAACGCCACGTTCATGCTGCCTGGCAATGTTTACAACTACGGGCGAGCGATGACGCTTAACACCACTGAAGGTACGCCCCAAAACCCGCACACGGTAAAGGGCAGCATTCGCGTGGAAATGGAGCGTAGCCTTGCCACGGCAGCGCACCATGGCATGCCAACGATCATCGTTCGAGCAGGGGATTTTTTTGGCGCAGGCGCAGGCTCGTGGTTCGATCTTATTATGGCAAAGAAGCTTGCGCAGGGCACGTTTACGTACCCTGGCACACTCGATGTGCCCCACGCCTGGGCGTATTTGCCGGACTTAGCAAATGCCTTCGTTGCGCTCGCCACACGCCGCGCAATGCTGCCCGCGTTTTCCACGTTTCATTTCGCAGGCTATACCCTCACCGGTAACGATTGGCTGGGCGGGCTCCAGCCCATCGCCCAATCCCAACGCTGGACGAACGCAGGCACACCACTAAAAGTGGCCTCCATTCCTTGGGGATTCATGAAGCTCTGTGCGCCGTTAGTACCGATCTGGCGCGAGCTTGTAGAGATGCGCTATTTGTGGGAAGTGCCGCACGGCCTTGCAGACCATGCGCTGGTGGGCGCGTTGGGCGCTGCGCCCCACCACACTCCATTCGCCGAAGCACTCAGCGCCGCCTTGACGCAAAGCGGAACAATCAGAGCCTAAACCTATCTTTTTGGCTGCGCAATAGCCATTCGGCTCCGCTTGCGCCGCTATCGGCAAAAAACACGCTAATCTAATAATACCTGCGGCGCAAAATCGGTTTGTTTCAGCACTTATCTCCTTAAAAACTAGTGGTTCTACTCAAGCGGCGGAGCGCGTGGCTGTGGTTGGTTATGCCAATACTTTTGGTGGGACCAACGAAATTTCTCGGTCTCCCATTTGCTATTTGTGTTGAAGGTGTAACGCACTGCACCGTGCCAATCGGTGCGCTCTATTTGCACATTTTTTTCGTTGTAACGCGCGAGTACGTCGGCGCGCGGGTGGCCGAAGCGGTTGCGGTATCCGGCATTGGCAACGGTGATTCGCGGCCCAACATTCGCGATAAACGCAGAGGTGGATGAGGTGCGGCTACCGTGGTGGGGCATGGAGACGATGTCGGCCTTGATCGGTTCGCCGCGCGCGATCATTTCTGCTTCGGCGATCGCCTCTGCATCGCCGGTGAGCAACACGCTTTCTCCCCGCGCGCCTTGTACGCGGATCACGCAAGACAAATCGTTCGCATTGCGCGGCTGCGCGTAGGCGCTGGAGTGTGGGTGAACGACGATAAACGTGACCCCATCCCACACCCACTTTTGCCCAACTTCGCAGCGGGTGAAAGGCACATTATTTTTCTCACCGGGCCACTCCGGCGCGCTCGCGTTCATGGAGCTCATCCACCAATCCAATTTCGCTGCCGCCAATACCGAGCGCGCGCCACCAGCGTGATCGCTATCTTGATGACTCACCACCATCGCGCCGCGCTTGGCACCAGTGGCTCGAAGGTAGGGCACGACGATGCGCTGCCCGGCGTCGGTCTCATCCGTCCAGCGCGGGCCTGCGTCATAGAGCAAATCATGGGATGCGGTTTGCACCACCATCGCCTGGCCTTGGCCGACATCGAGGGCGGTGAGTGTAAATGTGCCGGGCGCAGGGCGCTCGGGCTTTACGGTGAAAAGTGGCAACAAAAAGATCAACGCCAACGGCTTCAAAGGAAATGCCCGCGGCGCGGTGAGCCACGCAACGCCCAAAAGCGCGAGCGGGATCGTCCATGTGGCGGGCGCGTGTTGTTGCCACAGCGCGTGGGGCACGGTTTGGGCCCATTGCAAGAACAAAGCAAGCCACGAAAATGTGGCGTGGGCCAGGTGCAAGATCGCATCCCACGGCACGATGAGCGCGAGCAAAGAAAGCGGCATAACCACGAAGCTCACCCACGGAATAGCCACCGCGTTGACCAATACGCCCACGAGCGACACGCTTTGAAAGAGCGCGAGCGAGATAGGCGCGAGCGCAAAGGTAATCGCGATTTGCGTGGTGAGCGCGGCACGCAAGCCACTCACGCGTCCGACGCGATAAATAGAGAGCCAAAAGAGCAACGCAACGGCGAGAAACGAAAACCAAAAGCCCGCGCTCAACACCGCCCATGGATCGATTGCGAGCACGAGCAGCAACGCCGCGCCCAACACGCTCCACCCCGAGCCTGGCTTACCAAACCAAAGTCCAAGCGCGGCAACGCCTACCATAAATACCGTGCGCTGTGCGGGCACGGCGAAGCCTGCGAACACGGCGTATAAAAATGCCGCAAAAAACGCGACCACAGCCGCGGCTTTGCGCGCAGGCAAACGCAGCGTGAGCGCGTGATTGCGCCGCCAGAGCGCGTACGTAAGCCCAGCGCAAGCGGCGGCGAAGAAGGTGACGTGTGCACCCGAAATGGAGAGTAAATGCGAAATGCCCGTTACATCGAAAAGCGCGTAATCCGCTGGGGAAATACCGCGCTGATCGCCGATGGCGAGGGCAACAATCACTGCCGCCCAACGCGCATGTTCGAGCGTTTTTTCGATCCGATCACGCAAGCGCTCGCGCAGCCGATCCACGCGATCTTGCAGCCGATTTGCGTCTACGCTCAATCGCTGGTGCGCCCCCGAAAGCGTTTCGGAGGACGACACGCTGCCCGTTGCCCGGATGCCCCGCTCCAAGAGCCACGCTTCCACATCAAACCCGTGCGGATTGACGAAACCATGCGGGCGCTTCAAGCGCACAGCGAGCTGCCAGCGCTCGCCCGCGCGCACGAGCGGCACTTCATCATTCAAGCGGCCATGTTGCCAGCTCAGGCTCACGCGCGACGGAACTTTGTGTTCGAGCGCACCGTTCACGCGCTCCACATCAAACTCAAAACGCACACCCCGATCATCGCGCTGCGGCAAGCTCGACACCACGCCGATGATCGCCAGCGGCTCGCCTTCAAGCGGCCCGGGCAACGCCTCGCTCATGCGGACGTGGGCACGCAGTGTGGAAAAGGCAAAACCCAAGGAGATAATGGCTAAAACAAGCCCAATTTGCGCCGCAGGTATTTTGGTTTTTCGAGCAACGCCCGCTGCAATTACGACGGGCAACAACAAACAAAAAAGTGTTGCCGAAATCGAAAGCAGCTCACGCTGCTGCTGCGCGCCCCACACGCCCAGCGCGAAAAACGCCGCGTGTAAAAACAGCGAAGGCTTTAGCCCTTGGGCCACAAAATCATTTGCGTGCAACGGAAGAGCGCGAGCGTTTTGCCGCTCTCTTTATGGGTGACGGTTGCGTCCCACACCTGCGTCGTGCGCCCTAGGTGAATGGCTTTGGCTTCGGCGCAAATCGTGCCTTCGCGCGCGGTGCTCAGGTGATTGCTCTTTAACTCAATCGTGGTGAAATTTTGCGCGCCCTCGGGCAGGTGAGCAATGCAGCCGTAGCCACACGCGGTGTCGGCCAGAGTAATGATGGAGCCCGCGTGCAAAAAACCATTGGGCGCGAGGTGATGCGGGGCGATGGTGAATTGCAGTTGCATCAAGCCCTCGCCGAAGCCCGTTACGGTGAGTCCAACATAATCTGGAAAGTAACCTTTGCCACGCGATTGCATCTCTTCCAATGAAACTTCTTTTCGTAACGCCATTAAAAAAATATCCTCTACGCTAAATGCCGCGCTTGCCGAGGCGGGGCCTGATTTGATTTGTTCGCGATCGCGCGAGGCGCAATAGAAAGCCCGCGCTTCATAAACGCGAGCTTGCCCTTCGCACCCGTGGCTTCGTAGTCAGCAGTAATCGCTGCTTCAATTGTCGCCGCAGAAATTTCGCCTTCCTCGCTGCACCACGCGACCACTGCATCCATCAATTTCTCCAACGCAAACTCGTGGGTTTTGCCGGTGCGCGCGAAAAGCCAATCGGAAAACGCCATGAAGCGCGCGAAGGGCGCGTCGCCCAAGAGCAGCGGTGCAGCGCGGGTGAAGCGCCCGGAATTCGATACCAAATCCCAATAGCGGGCGAAACGATTGAGCCTTTGCATTTGCGTAAAGCTCAATACATCGGTGGACAAAATGTTGTAAGGCGGCAGCGGGTTGTAGCGCATGGCGTGGGCTTCGGTATGCCGAATAATCGGCGTGCCACGCAGCCGCTTCAAAATACCGAATTGAATTTCGTGTGGCCCTACTTTCGCCAGCCGATCAAAGCCTGCGGCGAAGCTTTCCATCGTTTCGCCAGGCAAGCCTGCGATTAGATCTACGTGTAAATGGGCGTTGGAGTCGTTCATCAACCACGCAATATTGTCCGCAGCTTTTTCATTATTTTGTTTGCGCGAAACCCGTTGTTGAATTTCAGGGTTAAACGTTTGAATGCCGATTTCGAATTGCAGCGCGCCTTCTGGAAATTTCGCAATCGTCTCCTTCAACGCATCGGGCAGATGATCGGGCACTAGCTCGAAGTGGGCGTACACCGGATCGTCTGGCTTATCGGCCAATTTTTGCAAAAAGAAATCGAGAATTTTTTGGCTGGTTTTTACGTTTAAATTGAATGTGCGATCAACGAACTTAAATTGCCGCGCGCCACGTTGGTAGAGCGATTCAAGCTCCGCTAAAAATCCCGCCAACCCAAACGGCCAGGCCGTTTTGTCCAGCGCACTCAAACAAAACTCGCACTTAAACGGGCAGCCCCGCGAGGCCTCGACATAGAGCGTGCGCTTGGCAATATCTTCGTCGGTATATTCTTTGTACGGTAGCGCAATTTCATCAATCGGCGGTTGCACACCGGCAATAATTTTCATCGCCTGCGGCTTGCCCGCAATGAGCTCCGCAGCCAGCTTTGGAAAGCTCACATCGCCCCAGCCCGTAATCACGAAATCGGAAAGTTGGGCTATTTTTTGTTCGCCGGTTTCGTAACTCACCTCCGGCCCCCCGAGGATGATCTTCACCTGCGGCGCAACCACTTTCAACATCGCCACCAGCTTCGTGGTTTCTTCTACGTTCCAGATGTAAACGCCAAAGCCTATTATTTTTGGTGCGCCAGCGAGCAACCGCTCCGCCATCGTCTCCGTTTTATCGCCAATCACGAATTCGGCAATCTCAGTTTCGTCCCGCAGCGGCCCCATATTCGCGCGCAAATAGCGCAGCCCCAGCGAAGCGTGGGTGTAGCGGGCGTTGAGGGTGCAGAGAATTACTGAGGGCATGGAGTGGATTGTAGGTGGGCGCGGGTGTTGGGCGTTTTGTAGCTTTTCCAACAAACCCCGGTTGTATGATTTAACGCAGTGGATTCGGTGGATTAAAGCTTACTTATGGACAATACCTGCGGCGTGAAACAGTCCATTTTTGGGGATTATCTTCTCAAATTTTGACCCTAATTGGCGTCGTTTGCGGTAAGCTATAAATTTGCGCTACGCCAATGGGAATTTTTTTGAAGCGAGTGTTATTTGCGTTTTTCCGGGTAAAGGCTTCCAAATATCAATGTCGTAAGCCGGATTTACGCTGAAATCCCGTGACTGTTATCTTGATGCAATCCGAGAGAAAAGACACTAGACTTTGCAAAGGCATCGATGAAGTCCACCTCGTTCCTAAAATGTACTACTAGGGTCATCGTTGCAAGCATTGCTATCCTCCTTGCAGCGTGTTCTGCCGAGCCAATCGCGCTCGCCTCGAAACGGATCAACTCTCCAGATGCCAAGCGAAGCGCCGTTATCGAAGAGCTAGACAACGTCCTAGGGTTTGGACTCGGAGCTCTGATCTATGAGGTTCATGTTGTTCAAGCTGCTGATGATGTTCGCACGCACGGTGACGCGAGCCGCTCGGCGATCTTCTACGCAAACATTACAGATTACAACGGACCGCCTACTACGGTGAAGCGGATGTCAAGCAATCAGCTGCAGGTTACCTACGGGAAGGCGCTCACGCCAGGGAAAAAGGAATCTCAACTCGGGGAGATCACAATTGAGTATGTCCTTCAGTAGGCTCCATATTGGGTATGTATCCAAATTCACGCGCGTAGGGCCCTTTTCTATTGCGCCCACGTTCGCAATATTGGCGTAGACGATCACGAGTGATTTAGTCACGAAAAAACCTAAATTAGGCGTAATAGGATTATTCCTTACGTTTTTATGACTTTTGAAGCGAAGCCCTCGCGCTAGCGTTCCAAGTAAATTTCCCACACCCGCGGCTAGCGCAAGCCAACTGCCGATATTGCTTCCCTTCGCTCCACCTACAATCTGGCCTGTGAATTTATTAGCCCTCGATACTTCAACGCCGGTTTGCGCCGTAGCCCTACGCGCAGACGAGCGCGCTTTCTGCGAAACCGTGCAGGCGGGGAATACACATTCGCAATTGGCGTTACCGATGATCGAAGCCATGCTTAAAGAAGCGGGCATGGCGTTTGCCGATTTAGATGCGGTGGCGTTTGGCAGCGGGCCGGGCTCGTTTACGGGCGTGCGCATTGCGTGTGCGCTGGCGCAAGGGATTGCGTTTGCACATGGGAAGTTGGTGGTGCCTGTGAGTACGTTGCTCTCCGTCGCGCACACTTATGCGCTGGCCGCCCCAGATGCCACAGCAATTTGGGTGGCGTATGATGCCCGGATGAAG
>JANMDS010000177.1:0-5592 GCA_031376405.1 Betaproteobacteria bacterium | reverse complement strand
AGTATCGCGTCGCTTAAATCTACGATGCGAGCTTTACGCTCAAGGGTGGGCACGGCGTACGCGATACTTACAGCCTCGTCAGCAACTTCAAGACTGTGGAAAGATAATACAAGGGTGGGGTTCACCCCACCCATTTCAGTTTTTGTCGATCGTGAAAGCGCGCCGTTCAATTCAAAAAAATGCGTGACGCACGTTTTGCGTTTGAGAACGCGGTGGGGTGAACCCCGCCCTACGCGGGCTTCATCGGCGCACCGTCGCGCAAGGCGCGAAACACGCATTCGAGAGAACGATTGGTGCGCACAAAAGCGGTGCGCACCCCATGCTCGCTCAACTTTGGCACATTTCGATGCCGATAGAAAAGACGGTGGAGTCCATCACATTAAGGCCGATTCGATATAAATATGTTGAATTGAATAATATTCGAGATTCATACATGGACGGCACGGTGAAGTGGTACTCAAAGGAAAAAGGCTATGGTTACATCGCAGGCGCGGACGGCGTGGAATACTTTTTCCATAAGAAAAACATCCGAGGCCATCAATCCGTCGGGGATGCCGAACAAGTCCAATTCCAAGTTTCAAGCAGTGAAAAGGGGCCTTGCGCCGGCTGGGTTGCTAAATCTCGGGATTCGACAGAATTTCGAAGTAATCCGAAAATTACAGATGAACGCGAAACGTGTGGTTCCTGCGGAAAAAAGATGGTTCCTCGATTAATTACAAACCGAGGCGAGGTGACGAGATCTGTTTGTCCGTACTGCGCGAATACACACAAAGAATTTGGGGCTGGATTTCGTGGGGCGATTTTATTTTTCGGAGCAATAGTCCTTGTCGCGTCAATCACGAGATGTGCAATTCGCTGAGGATTCCCGAATTAGTCCAATTAGGCTACTTCGAGAATGATTCAACGACTGTCAGCACTAACCCTCACCGATAAACCGGAAACCTCTTACAAAGCACGCTCACCTGCTCCCGCACCCGTGCCAAATTCGCCGCATCCTCCGGCGCATCCAACACCTTAGAAATTAGCTTACCAACCAAAGCAGCCTCCGTCACACCAAACCCACGCGTAGTGAAAGCAGGCGAGCCTACGCGGATGCCAGACGTGACCATCGGCTTCTCCGGGTCATTCGGTATCGCGTTTTTGTTACACGTCATGTGCGCGTTGCCGAGTGCAGCTTCAGCGGCTTTGCCCGTCGTTTTCTTGGCGCGTAAATCCACGAGCATTAAGTGCGATTCCGTGCCGCCGGAGATGATGCGTAGGCCTTCGGCTTTGAGGGAGTCGGCCAAAGCTTTGGCGTTGGCGAGTACGTTTTGTTGATACACCTTGAACTCAGGCTTCAACGCTTCGCCAAACGCGACCGCTTTGGCAGCGATGACGTGCATCAGCGGGCCGCCTTGCAATCCGGGGAAGACGGCAGAGTTAAATTTTTTCGCTAACTCTTCGTCGTTGGTGAGGATGATGCCGCCGCGCGGGCCGCGGAGCGTTTTGTGAGTCGTGGAAGTAATCACATGCGCGTGGCCGACAGGCGAGGGGTATACGCCGGCGGCAACCAAGCCTGCGTAATGGGCGATGTCCGTCATCAAATACGCGCCGACTTCATCGGCGATTTCGCGCATTTTTTTCCAATCCCATTTCATCGAGTAAGCGCTGCCGCCGCCGATGATGAGCTTGGGCTTGTGGGCATGGGCTTGCGCGCGCATGTTGTCGTAGTCGATCAATTCGTCTTTGGTTAACCCATAAGCGACGGGCTTAAACCATTTGCCGCTCAGGTTGAGCGCCATGCCGTGGGTTAAGTGCCCGCCTTCGGCTAGGCTCAGGCCCATGATGGTGTCGCCAGGGTTGAGTAGCGCTAAAAACACGGCCTGATTGGCCTGCGCGCCGGAGTGCGGCTGCACGTTGGCGAAATTCACGCCGAACACTTTTTTGATGCGCTCAATGGCAAGCGTTTCGGCCACGTCTACAAACTCGCAGCCGCCATAGTAGCGGCGGCCGGGGTAGCCTTCGGCGTATTTATTGGTGAGCTGCGAGCCTTGCGCCCACATCACTTGCGGGCTGGCGTAGTTTTCTGATGCGATCAACTCGATGTGGGCTTCTTGGCGCAGCATTTCTGAGGAGATGCTATCCCACAGTTCGGGGTCGTGTTGGTGGAGGGGGGTGCTGGTAAACATGGATTGGATTTGCCTTTTTGTGCGTCGCAAACGATGAGCAATCTAAAACGATCAGTCGATCATTCCAAAGACGGCCCAGGCGGACGGCATTTCAGAGTCACGCTCCCTGATGGTTCCCCATCCCTTTGCTTTATTGAAAGGCAAAGTTTTCGCCAGTTGCGTGCCGCTCTGATTGTACGAAAAACTAAGGGCTGCACCAAATACCTGCGGCGCAAACTACGGTGAATTTGAAGGTTATCGCCCAAAAAAGTGAGCTTCTTTAGGCCTTTGCGGCCTGTTTGGCAAGCCACTCGATAAAGTTATTGACCTCGGGTCGATGGAGATGGCTCTTTGGGCAAACGATAAAGTGGGCCTGGACCGGAAGGCTCCACGCGAGCTTGAAGAGCGGCTGTAGACGCGCAGCCCGCAAATGACCCTGGGCAATGGCCGCACTATCGAAGGCCACCCCTAAGCCTTGCACCGCAGCATCAAGGGCCATTGCAGTGCGATCAAAACGGTAGGCAAAGCGCGGCGGCGTGAAATTCACCTTCCGGCTGACAAACCAATCCCTCCACTGCACGACATTGACCACGGACTGAATAAGCGGAACGTGCATTAAATCTTCAGGCTTCGCAATCGGATAGCGTTGTAAAAATTGTGCGCTTGCGAGGGGCAGAATTCGCTCCAAAAATATTGGCTGGACTGCCAGCTGAGGCCAGTTGGGCAGACCGTAGCGGATGTCGAGATCAACTTGCCCGCTAGTGAAGTCCGAGTGCACCACTGACGACGATAACGAGAGCGAAATTTTGGGATAGGCGCGGGCGAACTCGGCCAGCCTAGGCATCAGCCAAAGGCTGGCGAAGCTCGGACTAGCGTGTACGTGCAACGTGTTACCGAGGCCCTTTCGCGCGTTATCTGTGGCTACGCTAATGGTATCGAGTGCGCCAGAGAGCCGTCCGAGATATTCGCTTCCAGCGGCGGTCAGCGCAATCTGCCGATCAGAGCGATCAAATAACTTCACCGAAAGCAGTGCTTCAAGTTTGGCAATTTGGTGGCTGACTGCTGAGGGCGTCAGATTGAGCTCGAATGCGGCTAATTTGAAACTGCGGCGGCGGGCGGCACTTTCAAAAGCGAGTAAACAGCTCAGGGGCGGAAAAGACGAGCGCATGAAATCCTAGATAGATGAATGAAATTCACCTCAACACGAATAATTATCGCTTGTTTTCATGCGCGGAAGCGTTCAGAATTCGACTTGAATTGCGCAAAAGCGCACGCAACGATTAAAACAACGGAGAACAATTCATGCTTTTAAAAGATCGCGTAGCCCTCATTACCGGCGCCGCCGGCCCCAACGGTTTGGGTTTTGCGACGGCAAAGTTAATGGCCTTGCATGGCGCAAAAGTGGTCATCATTGATTTAGAGGGCGCGGATCCTGCGGCTGCTGCGGCCCAGCTCGGGAGCGGCCACATGGGCGTGGTGGGGAACGTTGTCATCAAGAAGGAAGTTGAAGCTGCGGTCGAGCAGGCGCTCGCCCGTTACGGCCGGATTGATGTGCTCGTGAACAACGCAGGTATTACTCAGCCACGTAAAACAGTGGAGATTTCTGAGGCAGACTACGATGCGGTAATGGATGTGAGCTTGCGCGGCATGCTGCTAGCCTCACAAGCGGTGATCCCGACGATGCAAAAACAACTAAGCGGCGCGATTATCAGCATGTCGTCGGTCTCTGCGCAGCGAGGTGGCGGCATTTTGGGCGGGCCGCACTACTCCGCAGCGAAGGCGGGCGTACTCGGGCTTACTCGCGCGATGGCCCGTGAGTTAGGAAGCAGCAACATACGCGTAAATGCAATCACGCCAGGGTTAATTGCCACCGATATTAGCAAAGGCAAACTTTCGGACGAGCAAAAAGAAACTATCCGTCAGCAAATTCCGCTCGCGCGCCTCGGGGATGCAATCGATGTGGCGGGCGCATGCTTATTTTTAGCCAGCGATTTATCGGGCTACTGCACTGGCATTACGCTCGACGTTAATGGCGGTATGCTAATTCATTGATTTTTTCGCAGCACGTTTCACCTTACAACAATATTGTTCGTACTACTAAGGAGGTTTGTATGCATCACACGAATTCATTGGGTCGCGCTTTTGTTGGGATGGCGCTCGTAGTCGCTTCAGCGACGAGCTGGGCGCAATCCACGACAAAGCTAACCCTCGGGCATGGCGCAGCGGTGGGCAACCCGCGCCACGAAGCGGCGGTAAAGTTTGCCGAGGTATTGAAAGCCAAAACTGGCGGACGTATTGAGGTGCAAGTTGCGCCCTCGGCGCAGCTTGGCGATGACGCGGCGATGATCACGGCGCTGCGCACCGGAGCGCTCGATTTATCGGCTAACTCGCAGGGCGCGGTTGCCAATGCTGTGCCGGAATATGCTGCCTACGGTATGCCGTTTATGTTCACCTCAACGGCTCAGGCGTTCAAAGTTTTAGATGGCCCGCTTGGTAAAGAGCTCGCGGACAAATCTGCTGAAAAAGGAATGATTGTTTTGGGATATTGGGACAACGGCATTCGCCATATGACCAACAGCAAGCGGCCCATTACCAAAGTTGAAGACATGAAAGGTTTGAAGATGCGTACGCCGCCCGATGCGGTGTTGGTTGACATCATGCAGGCGCTTGGCGCAGAGGCGCAACAGATTAAATTTTCAGAACTTTATGTAGCGCTGCAGCAAGGAGTTGTGGATGGGCAAGAAAATCCGTTGGTGAACATTCATGCCAGTAAGCTCTACGAAGTGCAAAAGCATTTGGCTATTACCAGCCATGTATTCCAAATGACACCATTTTTAATGGGTAAGCGCTCGTGGGATCGGCTTTCCGACGCAGACCGCAAAGCAGTGACGGAAGCAGCCCTAGAAGCAACGACTCTTCAACGCAAGCTCTCACAAGATGCCGACGACAAACTGCTATCGGAGCTCAAAGCCAGCGGCGTGCAGGTTACAACGCCCGATAAAGCGCCATTTTTGAAAGCGACCGCAAAGGTAGAGGAAAAATGGTTGAGCACGCCGATTAGCGCCTATTTGCGTAAAGTCATCGCGGCAACCCGCTAACACGAAGCGCCGCCCGGCGCGAATTGTGTCGGGCTTGGGCTTTTAACGGAGCAAAAATTGAATACTATCGAACGCATCATCGTCGGCGCATGTAAGGCGCTTCTTTGGGCGACTACGGCACTTATTTTTGTGATTCTTGCAGCGAACACCGTTTTGCGCTACGCCATGGGTAGTAGCCTGCAGTGGGCAAATGAAGTGCCCGAGCTATTGTTTCCGTGGCTTGTGATGGCAGGCGTTATCCTCGCGGCATCGCAATATGCACACATCACAACGAGCTTTTTGATGGATGCTGTATCTACGCACGTGCGGCGTATGGTTTCGGCCATCGTTTGGCTGGGTGTGGCCAT
>JANMDS010000176.1:0-3672 GCA_031376405.1 Betaproteobacteria bacterium | reverse complement strand
AGTATCGCGTCGCTTAAATCTACGATGCGAGCTTTACGCTCAAGGGTGGGCACGGCGTACGCGATACTTACAGCCTCGTCAGCAACTTCAAGACTGTGGAAAGATAATACAAGGGTGGGTTAGGTGGCTCTCGGGCATTGTTTGCCCATTATGTCGGTTCACCACCTTTAGAATAGACTCACGTCATTCAAAAACATTCGGAAAATCTCATGAAGCAACTCGTTTTCGCCTTACTAGGCGGCATAGCGCTGGCCGCATGTAGCAGCGCACCACCCAAGCCCGTAGCGGTAACAAGTTCTGCTCCGAAAGCCGTACTTTGGGTGGGTAATAGTTTTTTCTACTACAACAACTCGATGCATGGGCACGTTGGACAATTGCTTTCCGCAGCAAAAGTAACGGGCGTGCGTCAAGTCTCGGCTACGATCAGCGGCTCCGGCATCAATTGGCACGACGTTTCTGCCCATTTCAAGCCGGGCGGTGTAGCCAGTTATTCGTTCGTGGGCGACAACGAAGTGCGTTTCAATAAATTCGATAAACCGTTTGATGCAGTAATGATGATGGATTGCAGCCAGTGCCCGATTCATCCGCAGCTGCAATCCGCGTTTTTTGATTACGCCCGCCGCCATAGCGAAACGATCCGCGCGAATGGTGCCGAGCCGATCTTTTTTGCCTCCTGGGCGTACCAAGACAAACCGGAGATGACAGAACAATTGCTGGCCGAATATGTAAAAGCAGGCAAGCAAAACAACGCGCTTGTCGTGCCCGCAGGGCTTGCATTCGCCAACTCGATAAAAACCAAACCCGATCTCAATTTGTACATAGCCGATAAGCGCCACCCGAGCTTAGCGGGCACGTATTTGGGCGCGTGCGTGGTGATGGCTTCGGTCTACAAACAAAATCCGATTGGCAATACCTACACGGGCGGCTTAGCGGCGGATGTCGCACAGCATTTGCAGCGTGTGGCGTGGGAAACGGTGCAAGGCTTCAAAATGTAGAGTCGTTTTCCGCGTTTCTGGAGCACTCTTTTCACCAAGCGCGGATTACGCTCTTTATTCAATCTCAAATTGTTAGCCCGAAAAATGATCGACCTGCCCGCACTCAACGCACTTTTTTTAGAAGCCCGTACGTACAGTTATTTCCAAAACAAGCCCGTCTCCGATGCGTCGCTGCGTGCGCTTTACGATGTCGCGAAGATGGCGCCTACCTCGGTAAATTGTTCGCCGATGCGCGTTGTGTTCGTACGGACTGCCGAAGGCAAAGAAAAATTGCGACCTGCACTTTCCGAAGGTAACTTAAAGAAAACCCTTGCCGCACCGGTGTGCGCCATCATCGCCTACGACACCCAGTTTCACGAGCGGATCCCGCAGCTCTACCCCGCGATGCCTGCAGCGCGCGAGTGGTTCGCAGGCGAACGCAACAACGTCGCACGCGAGACGGGCGCGTTTCGAAATGGTACGTTGCAAGGCGGATATTTCATCCTTGCCGCGCGGGCGCTGGGGCTCGATTGCGGTCCGATGTCTGGTTTTGACAATGCAAAAGTAGATGCGGCATTTTTTGCAGATGGCCAATTTAAATCCAACTTCTTGTGCAACCTGGGCTACGGCGATGCAAGCAAACTGCATCCACGTGGACCGCGTTTAAATTTCGAAGATGCCTGTGTATTGGCGTAAGCAAAAATAGAGCCATTTTTCGGGCGATAAACTTCAAATTTGAATGCAGCAGAGAAACGATTTTCTGCGTCGTGATTTACATAGCCTCATAACGCCAGTCTTATGAATACTAGCTGCTGGAATTTTTGGGAGCTAACGACTCGATTGCGCATAGAGTCGATAAATATAAGTACTTGGGTCACATAATCGATACGCCTGAGGGGATCTTTTCTGCCTGCATGCCGCTCGAATCGACCGGCGCACTTTAGCGTAGGTGGGCGAGCAGGTAACGGCAATGGTACTTCTGGCAGGTTAACGACTTGCCGTTATTTTGCTTGGATTTGAATCCGTACACTCTGGTTCCGAGAACCTGCGGCGCGAATCTGGCGTACTTTGCAAGTTATCTCCCGAAAATTATCTTTTTTTATGATTTGGATTGCTTAACGCGGAACAACGGAACCATGCTCTGCCAGCGCCCACGCGACATGTTCTCTAACCATCGGTGAATCATCCTGCGCTCTCGCTCGGAGCGTTGAAATAATTTCCGTTGTTGAAGGCGCATTGCCCAGCCCAATCGCAATATTTCTCAACCAACGCTCGTATCCAATGCGTCGTATCGCACTGCCTTCCATACGTTTTTCAAATTGCTCGCGCGTCCAGTTAAATAGCGTAACCAAATCGGCTGTATCCAAGCCATTGCGTGGCGCAAAATCGGGTACGTTCGTTACTTTCGCGTATTTGTTCCATGGGCACACGAGTTGGCAATCGTCGCATCCATAAATGCGGTTGCCAATGGCTTTGCGAAACTCAACGGGAATCGCGGTCTTGTGTTCGATCGTGAGATACGAAATACAGCGGCGGGCATCGAGCTGGTAGGGCGCTACGATGGCTTTCGTGGGGCAGATATCAATGCAGGCTTGGCAGGTGCCGCAATGTTCAGCGATGGGTTTGTCTGCGGGCAAAATGAGGTCACAGACGATTTCACCTAGAAAAAAAGCGCTACCGTGCTCGCGGTGAAGCAGCAACGTATGTTTGCCCCGCCAACCTAGGCCCGCGTTGGCGGCGAGGGCTACTTCCATGAGCGGCGCGCTATCGGTGAACACCCGATAGGAAAAATCACCGCAGGTCGCAGTCATCCAATCGGCCAAGGTTTGCAGCCGATTGCGAATCACTTTATGGTAATCCCGCCCGAGCGCGTAGCGGGCGATGTAGGCTTTTTCCGGCGCTTCTTCAAATGCAAGCGATGAATCGACCGCCTCGGGCCAATAATCCATGCGCACGCTTAGCACCGTGGTAGCGCCGGGTACGAACGAAGCGGCACGCGCGCGGTCTGCGCCGTAGCGGCTCATATAATCCATCTCGCCCGCCATACCCGCATTGAGCCAATTGAGTAAACCCGCTTCGGCGTCGCCCAAATGGGGTGTGGTAACGGATAGCCCAGAAAAGCCTAAGCTTTTCGCTTGTGCTCGCAGTGCTTCAAGGAATGATGTGTCCGCTACAAACTCCATTCGTCGATTATTGCCCACTCAGTTGCCAACAGCGGCCCACACCGATACGTGTGGCGCTGCACTGGGGCGCGCGTTGCGCGGTGGCATAGTGGTTACGCTTGAAGGCGAGCTAGGCGCGGGGAAAACGGCGCTCGTGCGCGCGGCCCTGCGGGCGCGGGGTATCGCCGGTGCGATTAAAAGCCCGACCTACGCAATTGTGGAAAGCTACCCGCTCGATAGGGGGCTTAGCGTTCACCATATGGATTTTTACCGCCTAGAGCACCCGCTGGCCTGGCAAGAAGCTGGCTTGGCAGAGTGTTTTGGCGACGACACCGCCGTGTTCATCGAATGGCCTAGCAAAGGCTACGGCTTGCCCGTGGCTGATGTGGTGGTGAATATTGGCATTGAGCGTGATGGCACGCGGGTGTTGCATGTAGCATCGAACTCGGATGGTGGAAAACGGCTTGTAGACGAATGGTTAACATCATGAGGCGGCGCACGCTGCTTAAAGCATTTGGTTTGAGCCTTTTGGTTCC
>JANMDS010000175.1:0-4864 GCA_031376405.1 Betaproteobacteria bacterium | reverse complement strand
GACGTGATGCAGCCGGGCACGCACGGCACGACCTCCGGCGTCAATCCGCTCGCCTGCGCCGTGGCCGAGGCGGTGATTGATGTGGTGAACGACCCCACCGTGTTGCAAGGCGTGCTCGATAAAGAACAGCGGATGCGCATGCGCTTAGCCGAGATCAATTCTCGGCTCCATATTTTCAAAGACGTACGTGGCGAAGGCTTATGGTTAGGCGCGGAGTTGATTGAAAAATACGCCGGCAAAGCAGGGCAATTCGTAACGGAAGGCCATAAGGCAGGCGTAATTATTTTGACCGCAGGTGCAGCCAATGTATTGCGCTTCGCCCCGTCGCTGATCATCCCCGATGCCGATATCGACGAAGGCTTGGCTCGCCTGGAAAAAGCCTGCGTGGCGGTCATCGCCGCGAACGCTTAAAAACCCCTGATTTTCGGGGAGATAATCTGTAAAACGCGGCCTGTTTACGCCGCAGGTATTTAACAAAAGGAACTCAAAAATGGCTGTAACAATGTACACACAATCCGTCCCCGCTTTTGTGAAATCGCTCAAAGCGCTCGCGGGCATCATTGATAAAGCGGCTGCCCATTGCGCCGCAAACAAAATCGACGAAGCGGTGATGACTTCACAGCGGCTCTTCCCCGATATGTTCCCGTTTACCAAGCAAGTTTTTATTGCTACGGACATGGCCAAGGGCGGCGTGGCCCGCTTGAGTGGCGTGGAAATTCCGAAGTATGAAGATACTGAAGTCACGTTTGACGAGCTAAAAGCCCGTATCGCAAAAACCATCGTGTTTTTGGAAGGCGCATCGAAAGCGGCCATCGAAGGCTCGGAGCAAACCCCGATTGAACTAAAGCTCGGCAATGGCATGGTGTTTAACTTCGTGGGCCACACTTACCTAAATGGCTGGGTGTTGCCAAACTTCTATTTCCACGTCACCACCGCGTACAACATCCTACGCGCAGGCGGCGTTCCGCTGGGTAAAAGCGATTTCTTGGCTTAAGGTTTTCAGTCGCGAAAAATCAAAGTATCGGCCACCTTTAAGGAGATAATCCCGAAATGTAGCCGTTTTTGCGCCGCAGGTTTTGGGGGACTAAAAGCGTACACGCAGAAGGCGCCGAGGAAAAACGAGTCACTTTTTGAGTTTCTCTTTGGCACTCCGTACCACTGTGATGAAGCATTTCCGCTAACACGCGCTTTTTACGCCCCGCGTTCCCCGCCATCGCGACGAACCACTATTTCCTCATCTCGGATTCGGGAATAAAACGCCCGTCCGAGCCGTCCAATCGGTCGCGTGCCTGGGTCTTTGAGCAAATCGACGCGCATGTCCCCACGGTATACCGCCTCATCAATGTGCACGTGTTGCACACTGCCCATTACCCAGGCGCTTTGCCCAATCTCTATGATGCTGTGCAACACGCACTCATAGGCAACGGGCGCACCCGCCACGCGCGGAGGCTTCACCCTCGTGGAGGCGGCAGGGGCTAGGCCAATATGTTCGAATTCGCTGGCTCCAGGCGGCAGCGGATCGGAGCTCCGCACCATCTGCTCTAGCCATTTTTCAGGCGTGATGTTGATGACGAACTCTTGGGTTGCCCGAATATTGGCCAGCGTATCTTTCAGCACGATCGCCGCGCCCGAACGGTCTTCGCCGCGCGGACCGCAAGAAAAGCCGAGCACGGGCGGGTTGGGGCTTGCCACGGTAAAAAACGAAAACGGGGCCAAATTGGTGTTTCCCGTCAAATCGATGGACGACACCCAACCAACCGGGCGGGGCATGATGCTGTCACGCATCAAAAAGTACATTTGATCCGTTGTGAACTGGGCTGCTGAAAGCGAAATACTCATAAATTTTCTAAAAAAATTGGTCAACGCGGCTACTCGGAGACCCGTTGGTGGTTTGACGAGAAATTTTAAGCCGCTATCATTGTCGGTTTAGTGGGATTTCCCCGTCATTTTTAGTCATCTCTGGAGGAGATAGTATGTTGAAAAAAGCATTGTCGGTCGCTATTGCAGCGGGTTTCGGCCTTACCGCCGTTACTGCGTTCGCGCAAGAAACAGTAGTAAAGATCGGTCACGTAGGTCCTATGACCGGCGGTATTGCTCACTTGGGCAAAGATAACGAAAATGGCGCGAAATTGGCCATTAAAGATTTGAACGCTAAAGGCTTGACTATCGGCGGTAAGAAAATCAAATTTGAACTGTTGTCGGAAGACGACGGCGCAGATCCTAAGCAAGGCACCACTGTTGCTCAAAAATTGGCGGATGCTAAAGTTAATGGCGTAATCGGCCACTTAAATTCCGGCACCACTATTCCCGCTTCGAAGATTTACAACGACGCAGGCATTCCACAAATTTCACCATCAGCAACCAACCCAAAATACACGCAGCAAGGCTATAAAAACGCCTACCGCGTCGTGGCGCATGACGGCCAATTGGGCGGTACGCTTGGCCAATACGCTGTTAAAACTTTCAAGGCTAAAAACATTGCCGTGATCGACGACGCAACCGCCTACGGCGAAGGCGTAGCCAATGAGTTCAAGAAATCCGCAATGGCGTCTGGCGCGAAAATCACCGCGTCTGAGAAAACCAACGACAAGGCAACGGATTTCCGCGCGATTTTGACGAAGATTAAAGCGACTAACCCTGAAGTCGTTTTCTTCGGCGGTATGGACGCTGTAGCAGGCCCCATGTTGAAGCAGATGAAAGAGCTGGGCATCGAAGCGAAATTCATGGGCGGCGACGGAATTTGCGCAGCAGACTTAGTGAAATTGGCAGGCGATGCAATTGGCGAAGGCAAAGTAGTTTGCGCCGAAGCTGGTGGTATCACCGATGCTGAAAAGCCAGCGATGGATGCTTGGAAAGCACGCCTGAAAGCCGAAATGGGCGCAGATGTGCAGATCTATGCACCCTACGTGTACGATTCAGTAATGGTGCTTGTAGAGGCCATGAAAGCCGCCAACAGCGTAGACCCAAAGGTGTATGGTCCTAAGCTTCGCGCGACCAACTACAAAGGCATTACCGGCCTGATCGCTTTTGACGACAAAGGCGACATCAAGAACGGCACGCTCACCTTGCACACCTACAAAGGCGGCAAGCAAGAGAAAATCGGTGTAGTTCGCTAATTTGGGTTGTTGCAGTTCGCTTAAAGAAAAAGCCACCTTCGGGTGGCTTTTTTGTGGCCTAAAAAATGGCTATTTTTCGGGAGATAATTGTTAAAAATGGCACATTTTGCGCCGCAGGTATTGCCTACATTTCCAATAAAAAACTACCCGAAGGTGGCTTTTTATTGATCGCAAACGACGCTTACTTCAACCCCGCCGCCGCGCGCAACGCTGCAACTTTGTCCGTGCGCTCCCAAGTAAAGTTCGGCTCGTTACGACCGAAGTGGCCATAAGCGGCGGTTTGCTCGTAGATCGGGCGGAGCAAGTCGAGCATGATGATGATGCCTTTCGGGCGCAGGTCGAAATGCTCATTAATGAGTGCGGCGAGTTTGTCATCGGACATCACGCCTGTGCCCTCGGTGTAGACCGTGACGTTCATCGGCTTGGCCACGCCAATCGCGTAAGCCACTTGAATCTGGCATTGCTTGGCTAAGCCCGCAGCGACGATATTTTTCGCAACGTAGCGCGCAGCGTAGGCCGCAGAGCGATCCACTTTCGATGGGTCTTTGCCGGAGAACGCGCCGCCGCCGTGCGGGCAGGCGCCGCCGTAGGTGTCCACAATAATTTTCCGGCCAGTCAAGCCGCAATCGCCTTGCGGGCCACCGATAACGAAGCGGCCGGTTGGGTTCACCAAATAGCGCGTGTTGACCAACATTTCTTTTGGCAACACCGGCTTGATAATTTCCTCGATGATGGCTTCGTTAAACGAGGCTTTCATTTTGGTTTGCGTTTCCGATTGATCGGGCGCGTGTTGCGTGGAGAGCACCACGGTATCAATCGACACGGGCTTGCCATCCACGTAGCGCATCGTAACTTGCGATTTCGCATCGGGGCGAAGGAAAGGCAACTTGCCGGATTTGCGCAACATGGCTTGCCGCTCAACTAAACGATGCGCGTAGTAAATCGGCGCAGGCATGAGGTCAGGCGTTTCGTCGCACGCATAGCCAAACATCAAGCCTTGGTCGCCCGCGCCGGTGTTTAAGTGATCGTCGCTGGCATGGTCCACGCCTTGGGCGATGTCGTTGGATTGCTTGTCGTAGCAAACCATCACCGCGCAGCCTTTGTAGTCAATGCCGTAGTCGGTATTGTCGTAGCCGATGCGCTTGATCGTGTCCCGCGCGACTTGGATGTAATCCACATGCGCGTTGGTGGTGATTTCGCCCGCGAGCACGACCAAGCCGGTGTTGGTCAGCGTTTCGGCGGCTACGCGGCTGCGTGGATCTTGCTTGAAAATCGCATCCAAAATCGCATCGGAAATTTGGTCTGCTACTTTGTCTGGGTGGCCTTCGGAGACGGATTCCGAGGTAAAGAGATAATCGCTCATGCGTGTAAATTCCAAAAAAGTAGTTAGGCTGCGCTGTCGCCGCAGTGTTTGGTTTTTTTGGAACCTTACAAACGGAGACGCTTTAGCGGAAAATCAAAAAAACGCTGTTCACTCCGCAAGTTGTCTACATTAACTCAGCGAACACTTTCATTTTACTTAAACTTCGGCTCTGTGGCTACTCTATTGCGCCTGCTTGGCGCCCTCCCTCTTTCTTTTTTGCACGCGCTCGGCGCTGTGCTGGGGCGGCTTGGATATCGATTTCATAGCAAAACCCGAGCACGGCAGAACGAAAATTTCAGCCTCGCCGCCGCGAAATTCCCCGAATTGCGGTCTATTTCTGCGCTAGACATTGCGTCAGAGTCGGGCAAGCAAATTGCGGAAATGG